>DATBSV010000348.1:0-46922 GCA_036559685.1 Casimicrobiaceae bacterium | reverse complement strand
GAAGGAGACCGGCGAACGCAACCTGTGCCTCGCCGGCGGCGTCGCGCTCAACTGCGTCGCCAACGGCAAGGTGCTGCGCGACGGCAGCTTCGAGAAGCTGTGGATCCAGCCGGCCGCCGGCGACGCGGGCGGATCGATCGGGGCGGCGCTGTGCGCCTATCACCTGCTTCGCGACCAGCCGCGGCGCACGCACGACGGCGCCGACGGCATGCAGGGCGCCTTCCTCGGGCCCGCGTACCCGCAGGACGAGATCGTGCAGCGCCTTCGCGCCGCCGGTGCGCGGTTTCGCGTCGCGCCGGGCGATGCAGCGCTCGACGAGGCGGTCGACGCGCTCGTCGCCGGCAAGGCGGTCGGATGGTTCCAGGGACGCATGGAGTTCGGGCCGCGCGCGCTCGGCGGCCGCTCGATCCTCGGCGATCCGCGCTCCCCGACGATGCAGAAGCTCCTGAACCTCAAGGTCAAGTACCGCGAGTCGTTCCGTCCGTTCGCGCCGGCGATCCTGCGCGAGGACCTCGCCGACTGGTTCGAGCTCGACGTCGACTCGCCGTACATGCTGCTCGTCGCGGGCGTGCGTCCCGAGCGGCGCCGCGCGATGACTGCCGACGAGGAAGCCCTGTTCGGCATCGACAGGCTCAACGTGCCGCGCTCCGACATTCCGGCGGTCACGCACGTCGACTATTCGGCGCGCGTCCAGACCGTGCACCGCGACACCCATCCGCGCTTCCACGCGCTCATCGAGCGCTTCAAGCAGCGCACCGGCTGTCCGGTCCTCGTCAACACGAGCTTCAACGTCCGCGGCGAACCGATCGTCGGGACGCCCGAGGACGCGTTCCGCTGCTTCATGGGCACCGAGATCGAGACGCTCGTCATCGGCGATTGCATTCTCGACAAGGGTGCGCAGAATCCCGCGCTCAAGCTCGACTACAAGCACGCGTTCGAGCTCGATTGATGCGAGGGCGATCCGCCGTCATCCTCGCGCTCGCGCTGATCGCCGGACTGGCGCACGCCCAGGACACGGCCCAGGCGTGGCAGGCGCGCGGCGACGCCGCGCTCGCGGCGTGGGATCGCGTCACCGCACGCCAGGCGTACGAGCACGCCGCGGCGATCGCCGCGACCGGTGCCGACCCGGCGACCGAAGGGCTCGTGCGGAGGAAGCTGGCCGACGTGCTGCTCGCGCTCGGCGACCGTCCCGCGGCGATCGCGCAATACGACGCGCTCACCCGCCTCTACCAGTCCCACCGCGACGTCGCGTCGGCGTCGCTGGCGTCGTTGCGCGCCGCGCAGACGATGCTCGATCTCGACCGCTACGACGAAGTGACCCGGCGCGCCGCCGACCACGCGCGGCTCGGCGACGTCGATCCGGTTCGTCGCGCGGTCATGGAACAACTGCGCGTGACCGCGTACGCGCGCGGGCGCCATCCCGACCTCGCGCGCCAGGCGCTGCTCGAGTCGAAGCGCGATCTGCCGCCGATCGTCTGGGATCGCTACCTGCGCGAGGACGCGATCCGTCTCGGCGCCTGGACCGACGCGCCCTCGCGCTGGCTCGTGCCGGCGCTCGGCGCCTTCGTCCTCGCCGTCGCGGTCGCCGCGCTCGCGTGGCGGCGCCGGCGCGTCGAGCTCGCGCTCTTCGGCGTCGCGTGCCTCATCGCCGTCGGCTTCGCGGAAGTTGCGCTGCGCCTGACGACGCCAGCGCCCGGAATGGTCCGGCACATCCTGCATCCGCCGAGCCACACCGCGACGTTCCGTCCCGAGCGCGGCGTGATGCTGGGCATCGACATGGCCGAGACACACTTCACGACCAACGCGATCGGCCTGCGCGGGCGCGCGATGCCACCGCCAGGCACGCCACGCTGGATCGCGGTCGGGGGCAGCAGCACCGAGTCGCTGTTCCTCGACGAACCCGATGCGTGGACCGCCGTGCTCGAGCACGAGCTTCGCTCCAAGTACGGTCGCGACGTCTGGCTCGGCAACGCGGGCAAGTCGGGGCTGACGACGTTCAGCCACGTGAGCGAGCTACTCGCTTACGAGGACGAAATCGCACCGTCGCTCGTGATCATGCAGTCCGGGTTCAACGACATGAGCCTGTGCATCTCGGGCGGCCGGCAGGACGTGATCGACACCGCGCTGCGCTTTCGCCACGCCGACTATCCGCCGGCCTACGGGCGGTTCGTCTTCCACGAGATCCGGCCGCCGCCGGCTTCAGCGTCGTGGCGCCTGGAGGCGCTCGTCGACCGCGTGCGCGAGCGCCTCTCGCCCTCCGCGGCGCGCGTGCCCGAGCGCGCGTTCGTCGTGCAGGACAACGCGGCGAGCCACTACCACGTGTTGCGACAGCGCCGACAGGCGGCCGAGAAGGTCGATGCCGCACCGGCGATCGACGAATGCCTCCGCGCGTACACCGCGAACCTGCGCCGCATCGCCGACTGGGCCGAAGCGCGCAAGGTGCGGCTGGTGCTGCTCACGCAGGGCTCGCTGTACCGCGACGACATCGCGCCCGGCGACGACAAGCTATTGTGGTTCGGCTCGGTCGACGAGAGCTTCTTCAACGAGCCGCCGCCGAAGCGCTACTTCAGCGTGCGCGTCATGCGCGAGATCCTCGGGCGCTACAACGCCGCGATGCTGGCGCTCTGCGCCGAGCGCTCGCTGTGGTGCTACGACGTCGATACGTTCATCCCGCAGACCTCCGCGATGTACTACGACGACGCGCACGTGAACGTGCAAGGCGCGCGCACCCTCGGCGCCGAGGTGGCGAAACGCCTCGCCGCGGACATCGAGCGCAACCGCGGCTACTGACCGAACACGACGATCGTCGTCGAGCCCGAGAGCGGGATCGACCCGCCGCTGTGGCCGGACGCGACGGCGACGTACTGCCGGCCCTTCTGCTCCCAGGTGACGATGCCTCCCGCGATCGGCCCGCCGGTGTTGAACCGGTAGAGCTCCTTGCCGTTGCGCGCGTCGAGCGCGAGGAAGTCACCCTCGAGGTTGCCGGTGAACAGCACGTTGCCGGCGGTCGCGGTGATCCCGGCGTACATCGGCGACGGCGTCTTCACGCGCCACGCCATCGTGCCCGTGCGCGGATCGACCGCGTTGATCCACCCGTTCCACTTGTCGGTCGGATCGTTGGTGCCCCATCCGTTCGCGAGGCCGGTGTAAGGCACCGTGGCCTCCCATTTGGGCTCGGGCCCGAGCTTGAACGTCGAGCACCAGTCGATCGCGTTGATGTACAGAAGGCCGGTCCGGGGGCTGTGCGCCACGCCGTTCCACTGCACGCCCGCGACCGGGCACACGCGGACGCCTTCGGGCGTGAGCGGAACGTCCTGGTTGAGCGTCGTCGTGACCGGCAGCTTGAACACGAGCGCGCCGGTCGCGCGGTCGACGACATGCAGGATCCCCTGCTTGCCCGACGTCGCGACGAGCTTGCGGCCGCCCGCGTCGAACAACGACACGTTGGTCGCGTCCCAGTCGTGGTCGTCGTTGGCGCGGAGCTGATACCACCACTTGAGCGCGCCGGCCTTCGCATCGAGCGCGACGACCGAGATCGTGTACGCGTTCGCGCCCTCGCGCATCGCCTTCTGGTAATCCGGACCCGGGTTGCCCACCGGAACGAAGATCGTTCCGGTGTCGCGATCGAGCGCGTACGCGACCCACGACGCGCCGCCGCCGTGCTCGGTGCTCCCCGGCGTCTTCCACGTGTCGGCATTTGCAAGCGTGCCGGTGGGGATCAGGTCGAAGTGCCACGCCGGCGCGCCGTCCTCGAGCCGGAACGCCATCATGCGGCCCTGGATGCCCCAGTCGCCGCCGGCCTTCGCGATGTAGACGAGCCCGTTCCAGATCGTCGGCGTCGCGCCGATGCCTTCGCCGATGCGCCAATCGGCGATCTGGCGCTTCCACAGGAGGTCGCCGCTCTTCGCGTCGAGCGCGAACAGGAATCCGTCCTGCGTGCCGCGCACGACGCGCCCCGCCGCGATGGCGACGCCTTTGTTGGTCGCGTTCATCTCGGGGCCGACCGCGACATGGTGGTAGTCCCAGCGCTTCGCGCACGTCGTCGCGTCGATCGCGTACGTGCCGAGGTGCGTCGTCGCGTACAGGACGCCGTCGTACACGACCGGCCCGGTCGAGAACGTGCCGAGCTCGCCCAGCTGGAACATGCAGACCGCGCGCATGCCGCCCGCGTTGGCCGCGTTGATGCGCGACAGCGTCGAGTAGCGCTCGCCGCGGTAGCCCTTGTTGTACATGAGCCAGTTGCCGGTCGCCGCGTCGGCGGCGTCGAGCTCGGCCTGTACCGGCGTCGACGTCGTCGGCGCCTTGACCGTGCCGATCAGCGCGCCCATCACCACCGGCGTCGTCGGGGCGCTGGACGGCGCCGCTGCGGTCTGGGCGTCCGAGAGCACCATCACGCGTCCCATCGGCGAGCGCATCGTGAGCTTCTGCGTGCCGGCCGGGATGCCGCTGCGCGACAGGATGTACGCGACGACGTTCACGTAGTCCTGGCCCTTGAGCGAGCCGGCCGCGCCGAGCGGCATCTGCGAGTGAACGTACGAATAGAACTGCTGCAGGGTCTTGCCGTTCCACTGCGCGTTGAACTGCGTGCCGCGCAGCGCCGGCGCGCCGCCACCTTCGAGGTTCTGGCCGTGGCAGACGGCGCAGCGCTGCTCGTAGGCCCAGCGCCCGGCGTTCACCTGGTCGTTCGTGAACCAGCCGACGCCGTCGGCGTGCGCGGCGCCGCCCACGAGGAAAGCGACCGCGGCGACGCCGCGACGAAGGTTACGCATGCTTTTCATGACGACCTCTTGGCGAGAACGGCCAGCATCGAGCGAATTCTGCACCGCACCCGGTCGCGGCCCGTTGCCCCGATGGGCCGTTTGTTTGCCGAACAGCGTACCTCGCCGCACCGCTTCGGCCGATCGACCGACGTTGACCTGAGTCAATCGCGCCGGATCGGGCGCGCGTAGAGTCGGCGCCATGACCACGCAGGAAGCGAGGCTCGCGGCGCTTCGGGCGAGCAAGCTCGCGGCGGACCTCGCCGACGACGACCTCCTGGTGCTGGCGACGCTCGTCGACGTCCGCGAGCTCGCGGACGGCGAGGTGCTCGTGCGCGAAGGCACCGCGGACGACCGCCTCTACGTCGTCGCCTCGGGGCTCGTCGGCGTCGTCAAGTACCACGATTCCGACGCGCGACTCGTCGTGGCGACGCTCGCTCCCGGCGCCCTCGCCGGCGAGATGGGGTTCGTCGACGGGACGCGCTATCACAGCTCGCTGGTGGCGCTGGGCGGCGCGCGCGTGCTCGGGCTCGCGCGCGAGCGCCTCGAGTCGCTGCTCGCCACCCACCCCGCGGTCGTCTACCACGTGATGCGCGGGATCATCCGCGTCGTGCACGAGACGCAGCGCCGGCTGTCCGACCAGGCGGTCGAGCTGTCGAACTACGTCTACAAGCAGCACGGCCGCTACTAGGCAATCCCTGCGCCGGGCGCCTGTCCGGGCCGTCGGCCCGCTCCGCCGGGATCGGCCGTTGATCCAGGTCAATGGGTCCGCCGCGCCGGGCGAATACGGTAGCTCGCACGACCCGCTGCCGGTGATTCCGCGTCCATGGCCACTGCGACCAACCCCTACGTCGTGTTCGTGCTGTATCTCGCCGCGATCCTGGGCTTCGTCGGGTTCACGCTGTTCCTGAACCGCGTGCTGGGGCCCAAGCCGGTCGCCTCGGCCGTCAAGCGCGAGCCGTTCGAGTGCGGCGCCGTCCCGATCGACCCGGTCAACGTGCGGCCCGTGCAGATCAAGTACTACGCGGTCGCCATCGCGTTCCTGCTGTTCGACCTCGAGACCGTGTTCCTGTTCGTTTGGGCGCTGGGCGCACAACCGCTGACCGGCTTCATGGTGTTCACGTTCTTCCTGTTCGTCGCGCTCCTCGTCCTGATCCTGCTCTACGTCTACAAGCAGCGCCTCGTCGAAGCGGTGACCGAGTAAGCGCCGTGGCGACGACGATCCCGATCGAGGTGGTAGGCGCAGACGGCGCGCGGCGGCGGCCGCACGCGGCGTTCGAGTACCTGTCGACGAAGAAGGACGAGCTGGTCGGCTGGGCGCGCAAGTTCTCATTGTTCCCTTACCCGTTCGTGACGGCGTGTTGCGCGATGGAGTTCATGGCGGTGAGCTCCACGCCCTACGACACCGACCGGTTCGGCGCGGCGCTGCCACGCTTCTCGCCGCGCCAGTCCGACCTGCTCATGGTGGTCGGAACGGTGACGCACAAACAGGCGCCGATCCTGCTCAAGGTCTACGAGCAGATGTGCGAGCCGAAGTGGGTGATGGCGTTCGGCGCGTGCGCGACCAGCGGCGGCTTCTACCAGAACTACGCGACGCTCCTCGGCATCGACCGGATCATCCCCGTCGACGTCTACGTTCCCGGGTGCCCGCCGCGGCCGGAGACGGTCATCGACGGCATCATGCAGCTGCAGGATCGGATCGCGCGCCAGCGCCACCCTATCCTGAACGAGCGCTTCTGACCATGGCGGGTGCGGCGATCCTCCCGTCCCTGCGCGAGGCGTACCCGCAAGGGGCGGTGTCGCACGGCACCTTCGCGCTGGACATCGCGACGGGCGACCTTCGCGCCGTCGTGGATCGGCTGAAGGCGCAGTTCGGCTTCGACCTCCTGCTCGACGTCACCGCAGTCGACTGGCCGGGCCGGACGCCGCGCTTCGACGTCGTCCACCACCTCTACTCGACCACCGCGCACGTGCGCGTGCGGCTCAAGTCGCGCGTACCCGAGGACGATCCGCGCATCGATTCGCTGGTCGCGTCCTTCGGGTCCGCCGGCTTCCTCGAGCGCGAGTGCCACGACATGTACGGGATCGTGTTCCGCGGCAACCCCGACCTGCGGCCGATCCTGCTCTACGAGGGCTTCGTCGGTCACCCGCTGCGCAAGGACTACGCGAAGGACCACGAGCAGCCGCTCGTCCGCTACCGGAGCCGGGACTAGCAATGGACACGACGCTGCCGAGCCCGGTCCGCGCCGCGTTCGGACCCAAGGACTTCGAGGACGAGGTCATCGTCAACATCGGCCCGTCGCACCCGGCGACGCACGGCACGCTGCAGGTGATCGCCGCGCTCGACGGCGAGAAGGTCGCCAAGGTCGACGTCCACTGCGGCTACCTGCACCGCGGTTTCGAGAAGGAGTGCGAGTCGCACACCTGGCACAACCTGATCCCCTACGTCGACCGGCTCAACTACTGCTCGGCGCTGATCAACGACTTCGCCTACTGCGAAGCGGTCGAGACGCTGATGGGCATCGAGATCACCCCGCGCTGCCGCTACCTGCGAACGCTCCTGTCGGAGTACTCGCGCATCGCCGACCACCTGACCTGCGTCGCCGCGTCGCTGATGGAGCTCGGCGCGATGACCGCGTTCCTGTACCTCGTGATGTTGCGCGACCACATCTACGAGCATCTCGCCGCGCTCACGGGCGCGCGCGTGACCTACAGCTACGGCCGCATCGGCGGGCTCGCGCAGGACCTGCCGGACGGATGGCTCGCGCGCCTCGACGCGATCCTGGTCGACTACGAGGAGTTCACCGGCCGGGTGCACGGCCTCGTGGACCGCAACCGCATCTTCATCGACCGCACGCGCGACATCGGCACAATCAGCACCGCGGAAGCTATCCATTGGGGATTCACCGGGCCGATCCTGCGCTCGACCGGCGCGCCGCGCGACCTGCGCAAGGACGCGCCGTACCTCGCCTACGGCGAGCTCGACTTCGACGTTCCGGTCGGAATCAATGGCGACAACTACGACCGCTACTACGTGCGCATGCGCGAGATGGACGAGTCGGTGCACATGATCCGCCAGCTCGCGCGAAGGCTGCCCGGCGGCCCGATCTGCGTCGACGACCGCCGCTGCACGTTCCCCGACAAGCGCCTCGTCTACCGCGAGATCGAGTCGCTGATCAACCACTTCAAGCTGGTGATCGACGGGCCGCAGGTGCCCGCCGGCGAAGTCTACGTCGCGCACGAGGCTCCCAACGGCGAGCTCGGGTTCTACCTCGTGAGCGACGGCAGCGGGACGCCGCACAAGGTCCACGTGCGCAGCCCGAGCTTCGTTCACATGGGGGGCCTGCACCGTCTCCTCGAGGGCTACCAGCTCGCGGACATCATCCCGACGTTCGGCTCGGTGAACATGATCGGGGGCGAATGTGATCGCTGACGGCGCGTTTCCGCACGACGACGTCGAGGCGCTGCGCCGCCGCTACCCGCCGGGGTTCGAGTCCTCGCTCGTGCTGCCGCTCCTGCGCCGCCTCCAGGAGCTGCGCGGGTTCGTGGCGGACGCCGACATCGAGGCGCTCGCGCGCGAGCTGTCGGTGCCGCGCGTGCAGATCGAGGAGGTCCTGTCGTTCTATTCGCAGTTCCGGCGCGCGGGCGTCGGCCGCTGGCACCTCAAGGTCTGCCGCAACGTGTCGTGCTCGATGCGCGGCGCCGAGCGACTGCTCGTGGGCCTGTCGCAGCGGCTCGGGATCGCGGAAGGCGAGACGACGCCGGACGGGAGCTACACGCTGTCGACCGTCGAGTGCCTGGGCTCGTGCGGGACGGCGCCGGTCGTGATGGTGAACGAGGCCTACCACGAGAACGTCAGCATCGAGGCACTCGACGCGTTCCTCGGGAAGCTCGCATGACCCAGGCGACGCTCGCCCGCAAGCTGCTGATGACGTTCGACGTCACGCCGACGTCGCACACGCTCGACGCGTACCGCGCACGCGGCGGCTACCGCACGATCGAGAACGTCGTGCGCACGATGAAGTCCGGCGACGTCACCAAGGAAGTCACGGCGTCGGGCATCCAGGGACGCGGCGGCGCCGCGTTCCCGGCGGGCCGCAAGTGGGGAGTCATCAACCTGAGCGACGGCCAGCCCCACTACCTGTGCGCCAACGCCGACGAGGGCGAGCCCGGCACGTTCAAGGACCGCTGGATCCTCGAGAACGCGCCGCACCTGCTCCTCGAGTCGATGCTGATCGCGGCGTACGCGATCGAGGTGCGCCATGCGTTCGTGTACATCCGCGGCGAGTTCGACCTGCCCTACCGCCGCCTCGCCGGCGCCATCGACGAGGCGCGCGCCGCGGGGCTGCTCGACGCGCCGCTGTTCGGCACCGGCTTCGCGTGCGACGTCGTCGCGCATCGCGGCGCCGGGTCGTACGTGTGCGGCGAGGCGTCGGGGCTCCTCACCTCGCTCGAGGGCAAGCGCGGCTACCCGCGCAACCGCCCGCCGCGGTTGACCGTGAAGGGCCTCTACCAGCGCCCGACGGTCGTCAACAACGTCGAGACGCTGGCGAACATCGTTGCGATCGTGCGCGACGGCGCCAAGGCGTTCCGCGAGCACGGCACCGCGAAGAACCCGGGCACGCGCCTGATCTCGGTCTCCGGCCATGTCGCCAAGCCCGGCGTCTACGAGATCGAGATCGGCTATCCGTGGCGCCGGTTCATCGACGAGGACTGCGGCGGCATGCTCGAGGGCCGCGCGCTCAAATGCGTGATCCCCGGCGGCATCTCGACCAAGGTCCTGACTGCGGCCGACATCGCGGATCTCACCCTCGACAACGAGTCGGTCGAGGGCGCCGGCTCGTCGATGGGGTCGGGCGGCATGATCGTCGTCGCCGAAGGCACCTGCATGGTCCGGCTGCTGCAGGTCATGCTGCGCTTCTACCACCACGAGTCGTGCGGCCAGTGCACGCCCTGCCGCGAGGGCATGGGGTGGCTGCACCGGATCATCGATCGCATCGTCGCCGGCGACGGCCGTCCCGAGGACCTCGACCAGATGGTCCGGATCGCGCGGATGAACGACGGCACGACGATCTGCGGCATGGGCGACGCCGCCGGGTACGCGACGGTCGGCATCCTCGCCAAGTACCGCGACGAGTTCGACCACTGGATCGAGCACAAGCGCTCGCGCCACGACGGGAACCTCGAATGCCGCAGATCTTCGTAGACGGGCGCGCGATCGCGGCGAAGGACGGGCAGACCGTGCTCGCGGCGGCGCTCGAGCACGGCGTCGACCTTCCGTACTTCTGCTACCACCCGGCGCTCTCGATCGCCGGCAGCTGCCGCGTCTGCGTCGTGCAGGTCGAAGGGCGCAGCTGGGTCGAGATCGCGTGCAACATGCCCGCGACCGAGGGCCTGCGCGTGCTGACCGATTCGGAGCTCGTGCGCGAGCACCGCAAGTCGATGCTCGAGCTCACGCTGCTCAATCACCCGGTCGACTGCGGCATCTGCGACAAGGCGGGCGAGTGCTCGCTGCAGGACTACCACTACCGCTTCCATGGCGAGCCGTCGGCGTCGCACGAGCCCAAGGTGCACGCGACCAAGTACCACCCGCTGTCGTCGCGCATCGTGCTCGACAACGAGCGCTGCATCCTGTGCTCGCGCTGCGTGCGGTTCACGCGCGAGATCTCCGGATCGAACGCGCTCGGGATCCAGCAGCGCGGCGACCATTCGCTCGTGCGCGCCGCGGAAGACGGCTCGTTCGAGCACGACGCCTATTCCGACAACGTGGTCGACCTTTGCCCGGTGGGCGCGCTCCTGTCGCGCTCGTTCCTGCACAAGGCGCGCGTGTGGTACCTCGAGCCGACCGCGTCGGTGTGCCCGGGCTGCGCGCGCGGCTGCGAGGTCGACGTGTGGCACCGCAAGAAGGCCTGGAAGCTTCACGCGCTCGATGCGTTGCGCAACACGTCGATCGAGCGCGTGACGCCGCGCGGGGCGCCTGGCGCCGACGGCCCGTGGATCTGCAACAAGGGACGCGATCTGGCCGCGATCTTCGAGCGCCCGAGAGCGACGGAGGCGATGGTCAAGGGCGCGCCGGCGGCGCTCGAGGCCGCCATTGGTGCTGCCCGTGAGCTCCTGGCGGCGGCGCGGCTTCCCGCGGCGCTGGTCTCGAGCTGGGGCAGCAACGAGGAATTGGCCGCGTTCGAGCGCGCGTTCGGCGCGAGGCTCGACTGCCGCGTGAAGGACGACTGGCATCCGCAGCCCGGCGAGGTCGTCGAGGACACCTTCCTGATTCGCGCCGACAAAAATCCCAACAACGCCGCGGCGAAGGCGCGCTTCCCGTCGTGGGACGGGACGTTCCGCGCCGGCACCGACCTCGTCGTCGTGTGGGGCGAAGGCTTCGACCTCGCGCACGCGCCGTCGGGGGCCCGCGTCGTCTGCCTCGACGCCTACGCGACCGCGGCGCACCGCGACGCCGACGTGTTCATCCCGATCAGCACCCAGACCGAGCGGCGCGGTCACTACACAAACTTCGAGGGCAGGGTCGCTGCCTTCGATCCGTGCTTCGACCGGCCCGCCTTCGCCGCCGACGCCGAGGTTCTGTTCGCCGCGCTCGTCGCCCGCGCGGACGTCCCCGCATGATGCAGAACCTCGCCGTGTCGGTCGTCTTCATCAGCTACGCGATCGGCGTGCTGATGACGCTCGGTCTCGTGCTCACCTGGGTCGAGCGCAAGCAGGCGGCGATCATGTCGGACCGGATCGGCGCCAACCGCGCGTACCTCCGCATCCCGTTCACGCAGGTCAAGCTCGTCTGGTGGGGGCTGTTCCACGGCCTCGCCGACGGCATGAAGATGCTGCTCAAGGAGGACTGGAAGCCCGAGACGCACGATCGGCTCGCCTACGCGATCGCGCCCTGGGTCGCGTTCGCGCCGGTGCTGCTCGTCTTCGCCGTCATCCCGTTCGGCGGATCGCTGCGACCCGCCGAGCTCTTCGCAGGCATTCCCGCGCTCGCAGCCTGGTTCGGCGACCGCACCTACGTACTGCAGATCGCCTCGCTCGACGCGGGACTGCTCGTGGTCTTCGCGTTCGGCGGTCTGACGGTCATCGGCGCGATGCTCGCCGGATGGTCGTCGGCGAACAAGTTCTCGCTGCTCGGCGCGCTCCGCGCCGGCTCGCAGATGATCTCGTACGAGCTGATTCTCGGGCTGACCGTGCTCGGCGCGATCGTCGTGTACGGCACGGTCGACCTGGTCGCCATCGTGCGGGCCCAGTCGGGAATCGCGCTTGGCGTGCTCCCTGCGTGGGGAATCGTCTACCAGCCTTTCGGCGCCATGCTGTTCCTGATCGCGGCGATCGCCGAGAACCGACGGATTCCCTTCGACCTGCCCGAGGCCGAGTCCGAGCTCATCGCCGGCTACTTCACCGAGTACAGCGCCATGAAGATGGGGCTCTTCATGTTCGCCGAGTTCATCGAGATCGCGATCATCGCGGCGCTGTTCGCGACGCTGTTCCTCGGCGGCTACAACCTGCCCTACATGAACGACGCGGGCTTCGCGCTTCCCGGCGGCCACACGATCGCCATGAGCCACGGTGCCGTGCTCGCCACGCAGGTCGTGGTGTTCCTCGCCAAGGTCTTCGTGCTGTGCAGCTTTCAGATCCTCGTGCGCTGGACGTTTCCGCGCTTCCGCTACGACCAACTGCTGCGCTTCGCGTGGAAGACGATGTTCCCGCTCGCGCTCGCCAACATGTGCGTGACCGTCGTCGCCGTGTGGGCGTTGCGGGGGTTCGCGTCATGACCGACGCGCGCAAGACCTATTGGAACGCGCCGGCGATGTCGTGGTGGGAGCGGTCGTACCTGCCCGAGGTGCTGCGCGGGCTGTCGATCACCGGCGGCGTGTTCACGCGCAACCTGTGGCGCTGGATGACGTTCCGCAAGGGCGCGCTCACGACGTACTACCCGGAGGAGACGCGCGCGGACTACGCCCCGCGCAACCGCGGCAAGCACGTGCTGACGCAGCGCCCGGACGGACGCCCGCAATGCATCGCGTGCAACCTCTGCGCCACGGTGTGCCCGGCCAAGGTCATCGAGATCGAGGCGGGTTTCGACCCGGACGACGTTGCGCACCCGAAGTACCCGGTGCGCTTCGAGATCGACTACTCGCGCTGCGTGTTCTGCGGCATGTGCGTCGAGGCCTGTCCCGAGGATGCGATCCGCATGATGCCCGACGTGCCGGCGTTTCCGCGCGCCGATCGCGACGGCATGTGGCTGTCGCTCCCCGAACTCCTGAACTGGAATCCGCAACGCGATCCGGCCAAGCCCTATCCGCCGAAGGAGCCGACCAAGTGATCGAGAACGCGCTGCTCGGCGTCTTCGCCGCCGCAGCGGCGGTCGCGGCGGTCGCGATGCTGATCGCCCGCCATCCGATGCGCGTGGCGATCGCGCTCATCGTATGCATGCTGGCGCTCGCGGGGATCTACGCGCTGCTCGGCGTGCACGTGATCGCGGTGTTCCAGGTGCTGATCTACGTCGGGGCGGTGATGGTGTTCGTCGTCTACGTGATCATGCTTATCGACGTTCGCGACAGCGCCTTCGCGCGACGCTATTCCTGGTTGCTCATGCCGGGTGTCGTCGTGGCGGCGGCGCTCGCCGCCGTGATCTGCGACGCCTTGTGGCGCGGTGGCCTGGCACCCGAGGCGCCGGGCGACACGCGATTCGGCGTGCAGGCGTTCTCCGAGGCGTTCCTGAACGAGTACTGGCTCTACTTCGAGCTCGTGTCGGTGCTGCTCGTGGCCGCGGTGGTCGCAGCGGTCTCCGTGGTGAAGCTCGGGACCGGGCGCCGTGGATAAGACCCAGCTGCTCGCCGCGCTCGGTATCGCGCTGTTCGCCGCGGGCTTCGTCGGCATCGTGGTGCGCCGCAACGCGCTCGTCATGCTGATGTGCATGGAGCTCATGCTGAACGGCGTCAACCTGACGCTCGTGAGCTTCGCGCAGCGGACCGGCGCGACCGAGGGCGCCGTGCTCGTGTTCCTCGTCTTCGTGGTCGGCGCCGCCGAGATCGCGATCGCGATCCCGATCCTGCTGCTGCTCGCGCGGGCGCGCCGGACGCTCGACGTCGAGGCGTACGCGGACCTCAAGGGCTAGCCGCCGTGACGCATCCGCTGCTCGCGATCGTCCTGCTGCCGCTGGCGGGCTTCCTGATCAACGGCCTCGTCGGCCATCGCCTCGGCGCGCGGTTCGTGTCGGCGGTCGGTTGCGGACTGCCGGTCGCGGCGTTCGCGTTGGCAGTGAAATGCTTCGTCGACCTCGGTACGACCGGCGCGCCGATCGTCGACCACGCCTATGTCTGGGCCGCGTTCGATGGAAACGGGTTCGACGTCGCGTTCGTGTTCGACCGCCTGTCCGCAGTGATGACGCTCATCGTCACCGGCGTGGGCTCGCTGATCCACGTCTACTCGATCGGCTACATGAGGGACGACCGCGGCTACGCACGCTACTTCGCGTACCTCAACGTCTTCCTGTTCTTCATGCTGACGCTGGTGCTCGGCAAGTCACTGCTCGTGATGTTCGTGGGCTGGGAAGGCGTCGGGCTCGCCTCGTACCTGCTGATCGGTTTCTGGTTCGAGGACGCGGCCAAGGCGCGGGCCGGCATCAAGGCGTTCATCACCAACCGCGTGGGCGACGCCGGCTTCCTGCTCGGCATGTTCGTGCTCTACCAAGCGCTGGGCACGCTCGACATGGGGACGATCAACGCCGCCTTCGCGAGCGCGACGCCACCGGCGGTCTCCGCGAGCTTGGTCGGCGTCCTTCTGTTCATCGGCGCGACCGGCAAGTCCGCGCAGATTCCGCTGCACGTCTGGCTCCCGGACGCGATGGCTGGCCCGACGCCCGTGTCCGCGCTGATCCATGCCGCCACGATGGTGACCGCCGGCGTCTACATGACCGCGCGGCTGTCGGCGATCTACCTGGTCGCGCCCGAGGCGTCGTTCGTGATCGCGGTCGTCGGCGTCGCGACGGCATTCTTCGCGGCGACGATCGCGCTCGTGCAGACGGACATCAAGAAGGTGCTCGCGTACTCGACGATCTCGCAGCTCGGGCTCATGTTCGTCGCGATCGGCGTCGGCGCCTACGGCGTCGCCGTGTTTCATCTTTATACGCACGCGTTCTTCAAGGCCTGCCTGTTCCTCGGCGCCGGCAGCGTCATCCACGCGCTCGGCGGCGAGCAGGACTTAAGGAAGATGGGCGGCCTCGTCCGCCGCATCCCGATCACGTTCGCGACTTTCGCGATCGCGACCGCTGCGATCGCCGGCATCCCGCCACTCGCGGGCTTCTTCTCGAAGGACGAGATCCTGTGGTTCGCGCTCGCGAGCGAGCGCGGTGGCTCGGCCTGGCTGTTTGCAGTAGCGAGCCTCACCGCGCTCCTCACCGCGTTCTACATGTTCAGGCTTCTGTGGCTCGCGTTCCTCGGCGCGCCGCGAATGGACGCGGAGACCGCGCACCACGTGCACGAATCGCCGCCGTCGATGACCGTCGTGCTCGCGCTCCTCGCGCTCGGCTCGGCCGTCGGCGGCTTCGTCGCCGTTCCGCACTACCTCGAGCCGCTCCTCCCGCTGCCGGCCCTCCGCGCCGCCGTCGCCCATCTGGAGCCCGCGGTGATCGCGATATCGGTGGTCCTCGGATTCGCGGGGCTCGCGGCGGTCGCGTATTTCTTCGGCGGCGACGGCCGGCGCGCGGAAGGCGCGGAACGCCGGTTCGCCGGCGTGCATCGCGTGCTCGCCGGCAAGTACTACATCGACGAGCTGTACGACCGGATGCTCATGCGACCGCTCGCCTGGATCTCCGAGCGCGTGTTCCTGGGCCTCGGCGACCGCGTGCTCCTGGACGGCACGCTCCATGGTCTCGCCGGATTCGCGCGCCGCACGGCGGGCGCGCTCGTGCGCGTCCAGACCGGCAACCTGCAGTTCTACCTGTTCCTGGCGCTGGCCGGCCTCGTCGCCGCGCTCGCCTGGGCCGTGCTCCATGTCTGACGCCGGGTTCCTCAACCTGGTCCTCTTCCTGCCCGTGATCGGGGCGGCATTGCTGTTCCCGATGCGCGACGAGGGCCGCATGCGCGCGCTGTCGCTGGCCGTGATGCTCGTGCAATTCGCGCTCGCCGCGATGCTCTACCAGCGCTTCGACGCGAACGACCCCGGCTTGCAGTTCGTCACGCGCCTGCCGTGGATCGTCGACTGGGGCGTGTACTACCACATCGGCCTCGACGGCATGAACGTCCTGCTCGTGCTGCTGACGGCGTTCCTGGGCCCGCTGGTCGTCGCCGGCGCGTTCACGGCGATCACCAAGGACGTGAAGCTCTTCTACGCCATGGTGTTCCTGATCCAGTTCACGATGGTCGGCACGCTCGTCGCGCAGGACCTGTTCCTGTTCTACCTGTTCTGGGAAGCGATGATGATCCCGATGTTCCTGATCATCGGGATCTGGGGCGGCGAGCGCCGCGTCTACGCGACGCTCAAGTTCGTGCTCTACACGGCGTTCGGCAGCATCCTGATGCTCGCCGCGGTGATCTACCTCGTCGTCGTCCTGTCCGGTTCGACCGGCGTGACGAGCTTCGCGTTCGCCGACCTGTACAAGGCCGAGCTGACCCTTCCGGTCCAGACGGTGCTCCTCGCCGCATTCGCGCTCTCGTTCGCGATCAAGGTCCCGGTCGTTCCGCTGCACACCTGGCTCCCCGACGCGCACGTCGAGGCGCCGACGGCAGGCTCGGTGATCCTCGCCGGGGTGCTGCTCAAGATGGGGACGTACGGCTTCCTGAAGCTCGGCTTCCCGCTGTTCCCGGACGCCACGCGGCTCGCCGCGCCGATCATCATGGCGCTCGCGGTGCTGAGCATCGTCTACGGGGCGTGCCTCGCGCTCGTGCAGACCGACATCAAGAAGATCATCGCGTACTCGTCGATCAGCCACCTCGGCTACGTGATGCTCGGGCTCATCAGCCTCGACCTGATCGGCATCCAGGGCGCGATCGTGCAAATGGTAAGTCACGGGCTGACCGCGGCCGGGCTGTTCCTGATGGTCGGGATGATCTACGAGCGTTGCCACACGCGCGAGCTCGGGGCCTACGGCGGCCTCGCGAAGGTGCTGCCGCTCTACTCGGTGTTCTTCATGATCCTGACGCTCGCGTCGATCGGCCTGCCGACGACCAGCGGGTTCACCGGCGAGTTCCTCGTCCTGCTCGGCGCGTTCGGCCCGTCGTGGCAGGCGGCCGCGCAAGGCGACACGCTGAGGCTCGCGCTCGCGGTGGCGGCGGTCGGCGGCGTCGTGCTCGGGGCGCTCTACATGCTCAGGTTCGCCGGCCGCTTCCTGTTCGGCGCCGTTAAGGTCCCGCACGGCACCCAGGCCGACCTCGGCTTCCGCGAATCGGCGATCCTCGTCGCGATCGTCGTCCCGATCTTCTGGCTCGGGCTCTTCCCCGCCGAGCCGCTCCGCAAGACCGAGCTCGCGGCGAAGGCCTACCAGCAGCTCGTCACGACCTTGCGCATCCCCGACGCCGCGAAGGTCGCCCGCGAGGACCCCCGATGAACATCCGCGACCTCGTCGTCGCGATGCTGCCGGAGCACCTGTTGCTCGCCGGCATCGTTCTGGTGATCGCCCGCGACCTCCTGCCCGGCAAGACGCGGGACGGCTTCGTCCCGGCACTGGCGTTCCTGGTGCTCGCCGCCGTCGCCGCCGCTTTCCTGGCGCTCGTGTGGTACCAGGGCAGCCCGTTCCCGGCGCAGCTTTCCGTCGCGCCCCAGGACCTCACCGCCAAGGCGGTGATCTTCGCGCTGGCGATACCGGTGCTCATGCTGTCGCGCGACGATTTCGCCGACGGGCGCTTCCCGGTGCTGCTGCTGTCGTCGCTGTACGGCATCGGCCTCATGCTTTCGGCGGACAGCTTCCTCACCCTGTTCGTCGGGCTCGAGCTCATGTCGCTGCCCGTGTACGCGCTCGTCGTGCTCGACTACCGCGGCGCGCGGAGCGCCGAGGCCGCGCTCAAGTACCTCGTGCTCGGCGGCGCGGCGTCCGCCGCGTTGCTGATGGGGGCGGCGCTGATCTTCGGCGCCGTCGGCTCGCTGTCGACGGCCGCGTTCGCGGCGGCGCTCGGATCGACCGATGCGATGGCGATCGCCGGCGCGATGCTCGTGATCGCCGCGTTCTTCCTCAAGGCGGCGATCGTGCCGTTCCACGCGTGGGCGCCCGACGCTTACGAGGGCGCGAGCGTGCCGGTGACCGCGTACATGGCGGCGATCGTGAAGGGAGGCGTCCTGCTCGCCGCGGTCCGGCTGTTCGGGCAGGCGCCGCTCGCGGGGCCCGTCGCCGATTTCGTCGCGGTCCTGCCGCTCGCGTCGATCGTGTGGGGCAACCTCGCCGCGATGCGGCAGCAGAGCTTCCGCCGCATGATCGCGTACTCGTCGATCGCGCATGCAGGCTACCTGTTCTACGCGCTGCTCGGTGATGGCGCCACTCGCATGCAGGCCGTGCTCTTCTATGTCCTGGCCTACGGCCTCATGAACGTGCTCGCATTCGCCGCGCTGCCCCGTCGCGAGCGCGACGCGGACGCCGACCGGCTCGACAGCTTGCGGGGCCTGTTCTCGCGCGCGCCGTTCGCCAGCCTGATGATCGCCGTCGCCATGCTCTCGCTCGCGGGCATTCCGCCGCTGCCCGGATTCGTCGCGAAGTTCCTCATCTTCAAGAACGTGATGTCCGCCGGCTACACGCTCTACGCGGTGCTCGGCCTGGTCGGCAGCTATCTCGGCATCTACTTCTACCTGCGGGTCATCCAACTCATGTTCATGAGCGAGGGCGAGCACGACGACGGGCGTGGCGCGCCGCGCCGCCTGATGCGCAGCGCGAGCCTGCTGTCGCTCGCGGGGGCGCTCGCGCTGATGATCCTTCCCGGCTGGTTCATCGCCCAATTCTGACGATCCGCGGAGGCTTCCCGTGTACCGACGCATCCTGATCCCCACCGACGGCTCGGCGGTCGCGCGCAAGGCCGTCGACACCGGCGTCGCGCTCGCCAAGGCGCTGAAGGCGACCGTGGTCGGCTACCACGCACTCGAGGCGATCGAGCACATCTACGTGAGGGGCGGCGCGAGCGTGCGCCAGGCCAACGCCGGCGAGATCGAGCGCGGCCTGCGCGAAACCGGCGATCGCTACCTCGACGAGATCCGCAAGGCCGCGACGTCGGCCGGCGTCCCGTGCGAATCGATGATGACGAGCCCCGGCGACCCCTACCTGGGGATCATCGACGCCGCGCGCGAGCGGCGCTGCGACCTGGTGTGCATCGGGTCACACGGACGCGGCGGGGTCGCGTCCGTGATCCTGGGCAGCGTGGCCCAGAAGGTGCTGAGCCGCTCGACGATCCCGGTGCTCGTCTGCCGCTGAAACGGAGCGGTCAGGCCCCGGCGCGGGCTGCGACCGGCGAGTAGCTGTCGAGAAGCTGCACGCGCGTCGCCTGCAGGCGCTCGGCGACGACGCCGAGCAGCCGGTGCATTAGCGCGAAGCCGAACGTCGGATCGTCGCGGCACGCCGCCAGCAGGTCCGCGGACTCGAACGCCAGCGCGTCGGTCCTCTCGAGCGCGCGCGCCTGGAACTGCTTTCCGCTCGATCCGAGCAGCGCCGACCATCCGAGCTCGTCGCCGGCGAACAGCGTCTGCACGCGGAACAGGTGTCCGGGCGCGACGATCTCGAGCGCCACGAGTCCGCTGACGATCAGGTAGAACTCCGAGCACTCGTCGCCCTCGCGGAAGATGACGTGGCCGCGGTCGAAGCGCGCGTCTCGCGCGAGCCCAGCGAGGCGCTCGACGTGCCGCGGCTCGAACTCGACGACGAACGGATGGTGGCGCAGCGTCGTCAGGTGGGTTTCGCGCATGGCTCACTTCCTCACGTAGCTGGCGTACCGCGGCTCGTACATCTGCGAGCGCACGTACGCGGGCAGGTCGGTGGGGCGCGGGACGCCGGCGAGCTGCCGGCCGAACGCGATGTCCGCGACCGCCGTGGCGATCGCGGCCGCGACCTCGCGCGCCCGCGACAGCGCCGGATACAGGCTGCCTTGCGCGAGGTCGTCGTCGTCGACCAGTCGCGCGAGCGTATAAGCCGCGGCCATGAACATGTCGTCGGTGATCCGCGAGGCGCGCGCGGCGATCGCGCCGAGCCCGACGCCTGGGAAGATGTACGAATTGTTGCCCTGGCGCGGAACGAACCGTTTGCCGTCGAGGACCACGGGATCGAACGGGCTGCCGCACGCGAACAGCGCGCGGCCCTGGGTCGCGACGTAGGCGGCCGACGCGGTGCATTCGGACTTGGAGGTCGGGTTCGAAAGCGCGAAGACGATCGGACGCTCGTTGATCCCGCCCATCTCCGCGAGCACCTCGTCGGTGAACGCGCCGCCGACGGCCGCCACGCCGATGAGCGCGGTCGGGCGGATCGCGCGGACCGCGCCGAGCAGGTCCGCGACCGCCGCGTGGTCGTGCGCGAACGGACGCTTTTGGGGCGCGAGGTCGGCGCGGCCGGCGGTCACGAGCCCGCGTGAATCGAGCAGCCAGCAGCGGCGTCGCGCGGCGTCGGGCGCCAACCCCTGCGCCACCATCGCGGAGACCGTGAGGTTCGCGATGCCCGTCGCGGCCTCGCCGGCGCCCTGGAACAGAATCGTCTGCTCGGTCAGGCGCCCGCCGGTCACGCGCAGCGCGCTCAGGATGCCGGCGAGCGTGACGGCAGCCGTGCCCTGGATGTCGTCGTTGAACGTCGGGATGCGATCGCGGTAGCGCTCGAGCAGCGTGAACGCGTGGTGGTTCGCGAAGTCCTCGAACTGGACGATCGCCTGCGGGAAGAGCACGCGCACCGCGACGATGAACTCGTCCACCAGCTCGTCGTAGGCGTCGCCGGTCAGCCGCGGCTGCTGCAGGCCGAGGTAAAGCCGGTCGCCGCGCAGCTCGGGGTTGTTCGTGCCGACGTCGAGCAGGACGGGCAGGCACAGATTCGGGTGGACGCCCGCGCACGCGGCATACAACGCGAGCTTGCCCACCGGGATGCCCATGCCGTGGGCGCCGAGATCCCCGAGGCCGAGGATGCGCTCGCCGTCGGTCACGACGATGATCGCGACGTCGCGCCGCGGCCAGTTCGCCAGTACGTCCCGCACGCGCCCGCGGTCGCGCGCGCTGATGAAGATGCCGCGCGGCCGCTGGAAGATGTGCCCGTATTGCTGGCAGGCGAGCCCGACCGTCGGCGTATACACGATCGGCAGCATCTCGTCGGGGTAGTCGATCAGGAGCCGGAAGTACAGCGCCTCGTTGCGGTCGTGCAGGTTCGCGAGGTCGATGTACTTCTCGAGCGGCGTCGGCTTGCGCCGGAAATTCTCGAGCACGCGGGTGAGCTGCTCCTCCTGCGTGAAGACGCGCGGCGGAAGGAGCCCGCGCAGGCGCAGTGCATCGCGCTCGACCTCGCTGAACGCGGTGCCCTTGTTGAGCGTCGGGTTCTGCAGGAGCGCGAGGCCGTAGACCCCGGTCCCATCAGGTTCGATCGCGCGCGGGATGTCCATTTAGGTCGCCTCCGGAATCAACTTGATCGCGCCGCACGGACACTCGGACACGCAGATCACGCCCTGCACGCCTCTGCCGTGTATGCGGATCTGGAACATGAGCGCCCTTCCCCCCCTCGTCGCATTCTGGGTCCGGCAGCGGCCGCGACTTTGACGCAGGTCAAGACTGCCGGCGGGATCGGAGGCTAGGTTGCGACGGAGACGCCAATGGCCGCCATGGAGCGCACCAGCCCGCATATCGCGCACGTCGGCCTTGCCGAGGACGGCCGGGCGAGCCGCTGGCCCGCGCGCCTCGACCTCGCGCAGAGCGCGAGCGGGCTCCTGCTCGTGCTGTTCATGTGGGCCCACATGTTCTTCGTGTCGTCGATCCTGCTCGGCAAGGACGCGATGTGGACGGTCACGAAGTTCTTCGAGGGCTACTTCCTGTTCGGCCGGTCGTATCCCGGCGTCGTGTCCGTCGCGGTCGCGCTCGTGCTGGCGCTCCTCGTCGTGCACGCCGTGCTCGCGGTGCGCAAGCTCCCCGGCGGCTACCGGCAGTACAGCGCGTTCCGCGCCCACATGCGGATGATGCGCCACGAGGACACGACGTTGTGGTTCTGGCAGGTGTTCACCGGCTTCGCGCTGTTCTTCCTCGCGTCGATGCACCTGTACGTCATGCTCGCGCACCCCGACCGGATCGGTCCGTACGAATCCGCGGATCGCGTCTGGAGCGAGCACTACTGGCCGCTGTACATCCTGCTGCTGCTGGCCGTGGAGCTGCACGGCGGCATCGGTCTTTACCGGCTCGCCGTGAAGTGGGGCTGGCTCGCCTCGCCGGATCCGAACGCGACGCGCAAGCGCCTCAAGCGCCTCAAGTGGGCGATCACCGCGTTCTTCCTCGTGCTCGGCTTCGCCACGCTCGCCGCCTACGTCAAGATCGGCATCGAGCACGCCGACCGCGCCGGCGAACGCTACGTTCCCGCGGCCGGTCGATGAAGATCGTCTACACCGACGTGTTGGTGGTCGGCGGCGGACTCGCCGGACTGCGCGTGGGCATCGGGGCGAAGCGACGCGGCCACGACGTCGTCGTCCTGTCGCTGGTGCCACCCAAGCGCTCGCATTCGGCCGCCGCGCAAGGCGGCATGCAGGCGAGCCTCGGCAACGTGACCAAGGGCGCCGGCGACAACGAGGACGTGCACTTCGAGGACACCGTGCGTGGCAGCGACTGGGGCGCGGATCAGCGCGTGGTGCGCATGTTCGTGAACACCGCGCCCAAGGCCGTGCGCGAGCTCGCCGCCTGGGGCGTGCCGTGGAGCCGCGTGCGCAAGGGCGATCGGAGCGTGATCATCAACGGCCAGCCGGTGACGATCACCGAGCGCGACGACGCGCACGGGTTGGTCGCGCAGCGCGACTTCGGCGGCACCAAGAAGTGGCGCACCTGCTACGTCTCCGACGGGACCGGCCACGCGATGCTCTACGCGGTGAGCGACCGGGCGATCGCGCACTCGATCCCGGTGCACGAGCGTGCCGAGGCGCTCTCGCTCATCCACGACGGCGGTCGTTGCTACGGCGCCATCGTGCGCGACCTGGTCGGCGGCGGGCTGACCGCGTACGTCGCGAAGGCCACCGTCATCGCGACCGGTGGCGCGGGCCGCCTGTACCGCGCGACGACCAACGCGGTGATCTGCGAAGGCATCGGCGCCGCGATCGCGCTCGAGACCGGCGTCGCCGCGCTCGGGAACATGGAAGCCGTGCAGTTCCATCCGACCGCGATCTTCCCGGCGGGAATCCTGGTGACCGAGGGCTGCCGGGGCGACGGGGGCCTGTTGCGCGACGCCGACGGTCATCGCTTCATGCCCGACTACGAGCCGGAGAAGAAGGAGCTCGCGTCGCGCGACGTCGTGAGCCGGCGCATGGAGCAGCACATGCACGCGGGCAAGGGCGTGCGCTCGCGCTTCGGCCAGCACCTGTGGCTCGACATCACGCAGCTCGGCCAGCGGCACATCGACACCAACCTCCGCGAGGTCAAGGAGATCTGCCATCACTTCCTCGGCGTCGATCCGGTGAAGGAGTGGATACCGGTCCGGCCCGCGCAGCACTACACGATGGGCGGCGTGCGCACCGATCACACGGGCCAGTCGCCGACGCTCAAGGGGCTCTTCGCGGCCGGCGAGGCGGCGTGCTGGGACATGCACGGCTTCAACCGGCTCGGCGGCAACTCGGTCGCGGAGACCGTCGTGGCGGGCATGATCGTGAGCGAGTACGTGGCCGACTGGTGCGACAGCGCGGCAAGCGACCTCGGCTTCTCCACCGCGCTCGTGCAAGGCTTCCTCGAGCGCGAGCAGGCGCGCATCGACGCGCTCATCGCGTCCCAGGGCCTCGAGCAGGCCCACACGCTCCGCACGCGCATGCAGGAGATCATGACCGACAAGGTCGGCATCTTCCGCACCGGCGAGGAGCTGACCTCCGCCGTCGACGAGCTCGAGGACCTGCTGCGCCGCAGCCGCAACATCGGGTTGCGTTACCGCGCGGTCGGCGCGAACCCGGAGCTCGTCGCCGCGTATCGCACGCAGAAGATGCTCAAGGTGGCGCTGTGCGTCGCGCACGGCGCGCTCATGCGCACCGAGAGCCGCGGCGCGCACTACCGCAACGACCACCCGCGCCGCGACGACGCGCAGTGGCTGAAGCGCACGCTAGCCGTCTGGACACGGGAGGACGACACGTTGCCCACGCTGACGTACGAGGCGCTCGACGTGATGGCGATGGAGCTGCCGCCCGGCTGGCGCGGCTACGGCGCCAGGGACTACCTCGATCACCCCGAAACCGCGGGGCGCACGGCCGAGGTCGAGAAGCGAAAGGCCGAGCATGCGGCTGCCGGCCGGTACGCGGTGCAGGCGGCGCTGATGCCCTACGAGCACCTGCTGCCCGCGCGCTACCGCGGGCTCAACGAGCGGCTCGACGAGCCGTTGCCGTCGCGGGCGAACGCATGAACGACGTCACGATCCCCGTTCCGTCCGTACCGGTCGCGAAGGCGTCGGCCGCGCCGCGCCGCCTCACGATCCGCGTCGTCCGCTACAACCCGCAGGAGCCGGACAGCCGGCCGCGCCTACAGTCGTACGCGCTCGACGAGGCCGACGGCATGACGCTGTTCATCGCGCTGAACGAGATCCGCGAGAAGCAGGACGCCTCGCTGCAGTTCGATTTCGTGTGCCGCGCGGGCATCTGCGGAAGCTGTGCGATGGTGATCAACGGGCGGCCGGCCCTCGCGTGCCGCACGCTGACCAAGGCGCTCGACGCCGAGATCACGCTCGCTCCGCTGCCCGTCTTCGAGCTCATCGCCGACCTGTCGGTGAATACCGGAAAGTGGATGCGGGCGATGACCGAGCGCCTCGAGGCCTGGCTGCACATGAAGGAGGCCGAGGTCGACCTCTCCCGACTCGAGGAGCGGATGGATCCCGACCTCGCGCAGTCGATCTACGAGCTCGACCGCTGCATCGAGTGCGGGTGCTGCGTCGCCGGGTGCGGTACCGTCCGCATGCGGCCCGCCTTCGTCGGGGCGGTCGGGCTCAACAAGATCGCGCGGTTCAGGCTCGACCCGCGCGACACGCGTGACGACGAGGCGTACTACGAGCTCGTGGGCGACGACGACGGCGTTTTCGGCTGCATGTCGCTCCTGGGCTGCCACGACGTGTGCCCGAAGCAGCTGCCGCTCGCCACGCAGATCGCGTTCGTCCGGCGAAAGATGGTCGCCGCCGGCCTCAAATGACCAAGCTTTGTTCCGGATCAAGGAAAGCGCGCTCGCGCGGCCGAGAATGGACCGCACACCGCGTCCAGGAGAGACCATGAAGCTCGCAAAGTGGGTGCTTTGCATTGCCGCGCTGGCGCTAGTCGCGCCCGCCCAGGCGCAACAGCCGATCGTCGTCAAGTTCAGCCACGTCGTCGCCATCGACACGCCGAAGGGCAAGGGCGCCGAGCGGTTCAAGCAGCTCGCCGAGGAGCGCACGAAGGGCCGCGTCAAGATCGAGATCTACCCGAACAGCTCGCTGTTCAAGGACGGCGAGGAGATGGAGGCGCTTCAGCTCGGCTCGGTCCACCTGCTCGCGCCCTCGCTCGCGAAGTTCGGGCCGCTCGGCGTGCGCGACTTCGAGGTGTTCGACCTGCCCTACGTGTTCGACAACTTCGACGAGCTGCACAAGGTCACGAACGGCCCGACCGGCGCGGCGCTGTTCAAGAAGCTCGAGTCGAAGGGCATCGTCGGGCTCGCCTACTGGGATAACGGCTTCAAGGTCATGAGCGCCAACCGCCCGATCCGCACGCCGGCCGACTACAAGGGCCTCAAGATGCGCATCCAGTCGTCGAAGGTGCTGGGCGACGAGATCAAGGCGCTCGGTGCGATCCCGCAGGTCATGGCGTTCTCCGAGGTCTACCAGGCGCTGCAGACCGGCGTGGTCGACGGCACCGAGAACCCGCCGTCGAACTTCTACACGCAGAAGATGCACGAGGTGCAGAAGTTCCTCGCGCTCACCGACCACGGCTACCTCGGCTACGCGGTCATCGCGAACAAGAAGTTCTGGGACGGGCTGCCGCCCGACGTCCGCGCCGCGCTCGAGAGCGCCATGAAGGACGCGACGGTGTACGCCAACGACATCGCCAAGAAGGAGAACGACGACGCGCTGGAGGCCGTGCGCAAGAGCGGCAAGACCCAGGTGATCTCGCTGACGGCCGACGAGAAGGCCGCGATGCGCAAGGCCCTCGTCACGGTGCACAAGGAGAACGAGTCGCGCGTCGGCAAGGAGACCATCGCCGCCGTCTACCAGGCGACCGGCTTCAAGCCGTAGCTGCCGCGTGAAGATCCTCGACCGGCTCGAGGAGGTGATCATCGCGTTCCTGATGGGCGCGGCGACGCTCGTCATCTTCGTGGCGGTCCTGCATCGCTACGCAGCGGGACTGCCGATCCCGGGGCTGCAGGACGCGCTCCTCCGGATCGACCTGTCGTGGGCCCAGGAGCTCTGCATCTACATGTTCGTGTGGATGGCGAAGTTCGGAGCGGCCTACGGTGTACGCACCGGCATCCACGTCGGCGTCGACGTGCTCATCAACCGCCTGCCGCCGGGCACCCGCAGGATCTACGTGCTGTTCGGCCTGCTCGCCGGCGCGACGTTCACCGCCATCGTCGGGACGTTGGGCGCGACGTTCGTCTGGGACATCGCGCACACCACGTCGGTGTCGCCCGACCTCGAGCTGCCGAAGTGGATCGTGTACGCGTGCATCCCGCTCGGCAGCTACCTGATGTGCTTCCGCTTCCTGCAGGTCGCGTGGGCATTCTGGAAGACCGGCGAGCTGCCGCGCCATGACGTCTCGCACGTCGAGGGCATCGAGGACATCGATCCCTACGTGTTGGTCGACGACCTGCACCCGGCCGACCTGAAGGCCGCTCCGCGATGAGCACCCTGGTCGTCGCGCCGGGTCCCGACGCTCCGCGCTGGCCGGCGCTGATCCCGATCCTCATGATCGGCATCCCGGTGCTGCTCAAGTTCGCGGGCGTCCCGATCGCCAATGCGTGGATCATCTTCGCGCTGCTGTTCGGCCTGATGCTGACCGGGATGCCGATCTCGATCTCGCTCGGCCTCACCGTGCTCACGTACCTGTTCACGATGACGACCGTGCCGATCGAGTCGGTGGCGCTCAAGCTCTTCACCGGCATCGAGAAGTTCGAGATCATGGCGATCCCGTTCTTCATCCTGGCCGGCAACTTCCTCACGCACGGCGGCGTGGCGCGCCGCATGATCAACTTCGCCTCCGCGATGGTCGGCCACTGGCACGGCGGCCTCGGCCTCGCGGGCGTCATGGCGTGTGCGCTGTTCGCCGCCGTGTCGGGAAGCTCGCCCGCGACCGTCGTCGCCATCGGCTCGATCATCCTGCCGGCGATGCTGGCCAAGGGCTTTCCGGCGCGGTTCGGCGCCGGGGTCATCACGACATCCGGCGCGCTCGGCATCCTGATCCCGCCGTCGATTGTCATGGTGATGTACGCGGTCGCGACCAATACCTCGGTAGGCGCGCTGTTCATCGCCGGCATCATTCCCGGCATCGCGCTGGCCATGTGTCTCGGCCTCACTACGTGGTGGCGCGCGCGCAAGCACAACTACCCGCGCCAGCCGAAGGCCTCGTGGGGCGAGCGCTGGCGCACGTTCCGCGAGAGCATCTGGGGCCTGCTCCTGATCGTCGTGGTCATCGGCGGGATCTACACGGGCATCTTCACGCCGACCGAGGCGGCGGCGATGAGCGCGGTCTACGCGTTCCTCGTCGCGATCTTCGTGTACAAGGACATGCCGCTGTCGAAGGTGCCCAAGGTGCTGCTCGACAGCGCGAACATGAGCGCGATGCTCCTGTACATCATCACCAACGCGGTGATGTTCAGCTACCTGATGACCTCCGAGCAGATCCCGCAGGAGCTCGCCGCGTGGATGCTCGACAAGGGCCTCGGCGTCGTCGCGTTCCTGCTGTTCGTCAACATCGTGCTGCTGCTCGCCGGCAACGTGATGGAGCCTTCGTCGATCGTGCTGATCATGGCGCCGATCCTGTTCCCGGTCGCGATGAAGCTCGGCATCGACCCGGTCCATTTCGGCATCCTGATGGTGGTCAACATGGAGGTCGGCATGTGCCACCCGCCGGTGGGGCTCAACCTCTATGTCGCCTCGGGCATCACGAAGATGGGGATCACCGAGCTCACGGTCGCGGTGTGGCCATGGCTGCTGACGATGCTGGTGTTCCTGATGGTGGTCACCTACTGGCCCGGGTTGACGCTGTGGCTGCCCAGGACGCTCGGCATGGCCTGAAGCCGTGAGCCCGACCGGGATCACGCTGCTGCTGCTCTGCGGGTTCGCCGGCTTCGCGTGGCTCGCCGCGCGCAAGCTCGCGATCCTGCGCCACCTGAAGCCGGAGCCGCGCTGGGACGCCCCCGCCGCGCGCTTGAGGACCGTCCTGGTCAACGGTTTCCTGCAGCGTCGCATGATCCGCGGCGAATGGAAGCCCGGGGTCATGCACACGGCGATCTTCGCGGGATTCCTGATCCTGCTGTTCCGCAAGCTCGAGCTCATCGCCATCGGGTACGACGAGGCGGCAACCTGGCCCGGCATCGCCGGCCTGGTCTTCGCCGCGGTCAAGGACGTCGTCGAGCTCGGCGTGCTCGCGGCGTGCGGCTACGCGCTCTACCGCCGGCTGGTGCAGAAGCCCAGGCGGCTCGAGCGCAACCGGGAAGCGCTCGTCATCCTGTCGCTGATCGCCGCGATCATGGTCACCGACTTCGCGTTCGACGCGTTCCGGTTCGCGAGGCTCGCCGCCTCCGATCCTGCGCTCGCCGCCGGGCGGGAGTACGCGATCGTCGGCGGCGCATTGGCGACGCTCGCGGCGCCGCTCCCTGCGGCGGTCGTCGCCGTCGGCTACCACGCCTTCTACTGGCTCGCGCTGCTCCTGGTGTTCGCGTTCCTCGTGATCCTGCCGACCGGCGAGCACTTCCATATCGTGACCGCGTTGCCGGCGCTCTACTTCCGGCGCGGTCGTCCCGGCAACGTCGTGCCCTGGGTGGATCTCGAGCGGGTGATGGCCGACGACACCGGCACGATCGCCGTCGGCGCGCGCAGCGCGCGCGACCTCACCTGGAAGCAAGGCCTCGACGCGTTCACGTGCACCGAATGCGGCCGGTGCAAGGACGCGTGCCCGACGTTCCTCACCGGCAAGCCGCTGTCGCTGAAGTGGGTGAACGACGGCCTCAAGCGCCACCTGGTCGAGCTGCGCGCGCCACTCGTCGCCGACGCGCCGGACGAAGCGCTTCCGTCGCTCGTCCCCGGCGTGATCGGCGAGGACACGCTCTGGGCATGCACGACCTGCGGCTACTGCGAGGCGGCGTGCCCGATCGAGCTCGAGCACCTGCCCCTCTTCTACCGCCTGCGCCAGCACCGCGTGATGATGGACGGCGAGTTCCCGCACGAGCTGCGCGGCGTCTTCGCCGCGTACGAGGTCCAGAGCAACCCGTGGGGCCTGCCGTCGGACACGCGCGGCGACTGGGCCGTCGCGGCGGGCGTGCCGCTCCTTCGCGACGCGGCGCACACTGGCGAGATCGACTACCTGTTCTACGTCGGCTCGGCCGAATCGTTCGACGCGCGCGGGCAGAGGATCGCCGCCGCGTTCGCGCGCGTCATGCGCGCCGCGGGCGTGAAGATCGCGGTGCTCGGCGCGCGCGAGACCTCGACGGGCGAATGCGTGCGGCGCGCCGGGAACGAGATGCTGTTCCAGCAGCTCGCGGCCACGCTGGTCGCGACGCTGTCCGAGTTCGGCGTGCGCCGGATCGTCACCTGCGACCCTCACGCCTACAACACGCTCCGGAACGAGTATCCCGCGCTTGGCGGAACCTACGAGGTCGTCCACCACACGCAGCTCATCGCGCGGCTGATCGCGGACGGCCGGCTGAACCTTCGGCGCGAGCTCGAGCGGGTGCTGTACCACGATCCCTGCTACCTCGGGCGCCACAACGGCGAGTACGACGCCCCGCGCGCGATCCTGCGCAGCCTCGTGCGCGACGCGCCGCTCGAGTTCGCGATGTCGCGCGAGAAGGCGATGTGCTGCGGCGCCGGAGGCGCCCGCATGTGGATGGAGGAGACGATCGGCAAGCGCATCAACATCGCGCGCGTCGAGCAGGCGCTGCCGCACGCCCCGCGCGTCATCGCCACCGCATGCCCGTACTGCAACGTGATGGTGTCGGACGGCACGAAGGCTTTGCCCGACGCGGAGGCGATCGAGACGCGGGACATCGCCGAGCTGGTCGCCGAGGCCCTCGACCCCCCAATCCAGTCCCCACGCGACGCCGCACCTTGACCGGCGTCAACCGCCGCCGCGAACGCCGTCAGTAGGCTCCGCCGGTCACCGCCGCCGCCTGCCTGGTCGCGGCCCGGCGCGTCGGGCCCGCCATCGTGTAGGGCGATCCCGACGCGGCTAGGCGTCGCCCGACGCCGCGAATCAGCGCCGCCCGATCATCCCAATCAGGCAGCACCGATGGGCGGGGCGGGCACGGCCTCCAACAATGGGCCCGATGAGGACGCCTTCTCCCACGCGAGTGTTCATCGTGGACGACGCGCCCGCCGTCCTCGAGCGACTTCGCGAGTACGTCGACGGCATCGCCGGTGCCGTCGTCGTCGGGGACGCCGGCACGCCCGAGGACGCGATCGCGGGCATCCGTCGCACCGAACCCGCGTGCGTGCTGCTCGACTACCAGCTCGAGGGCGGGACCGGCGTCGACGTCCTGCGGGCGCTGCGCACGCAATCGCCGTCGACCGTCTTCATCGTGCTGACCAACCACGCCGACGCGCAGTACCGCCGTGCTTGCCTGGCCGCGGGCGCGAACCATTTCTTCGACAAGACCACCGAATTCGAGAGCGTGGGGACGGTCATCCGCGGCATGCGCGGAGACCCGACCTCCGCCCCCTAGCGATGTCGCAAGAACGGGAGTTCACCATGCCCACCTTCGCGCTCCAACGCACGTCCCTCGCGACGCCCGCCCAACTGCGCGAGACGGTGAGGCTCCGGGTTGTCCCGAGCGCGCCGGCCGTCTGCACGTCGTGCGGCTCGCTCATGTTCTGCATGCCCGGGGCCGGCGAGCGTGACGGGGGCCTGCAGCTCGATGCGCTCGTCTCGCAGCGCATCCGCGTCCGCAAGGGCGACATCCTGGTCCATTGCGGCGACGCGTTCCGCGGCCTCTACGCGATCCGCTCCGGATCCTGCAAGTCGGTGGTGACCACGGCGGGTGGCCAGGAGCAGCTCGCCGGGTACCACATCAGCGGCGACGTCATCGGGGCCGCCGCGATCTTCGGCAGCCGTCACGACGCGACCGTGACCGCGCTCGAGGACAGCGAGTTCTGCGTGATCCCGCTCGAGCGGATGGAGGCGATGGCGCGAAGCGACGTCGGACTCCAGCACCGGTTCCACGCGCTCATGTCGCGCGAGATCGGCCGCGAGCGCAAGGTGATGCTGATGCTGGGCGCGATGCGCGCCGAGCAGCGCCTGGCAGCGTTCCTGCTCGACCTCGCCGAGCGCTACGCCGCCCGCGGCTACTCGTCGAGCGAGTTCATGCTGCGGATGACGCGCGAGGAGATCGGTTGCCACCTCGGCCTCAAGCTCGAGACGGTCAGCCGCCTGTTCTCGCGCTTCCACCGTGAAGGCTTGATCCGCGTCCAGGGACGCGACGTGCGCCTCATCGATCGCACGGCGCTGCGGCGACTCGTCGACGCCGCCCTCCACTGACATCGTGGCGTCGCTCCGGACGCGCGCGCGGTGGAAGGATCGTTGATCCGCGTCAACGACGATGCGAGCGATTTGGCGCATGCTCGAAACGACTCAATGCCAAGGAGCAAACCATGTTCCCGAGGAATCGCCCTCTTGCCGCCGCGGCCGCCTTCGCCTCGCTCGTGCTGGTCGCAGCACCGGCCCAGGCGGGCATGTGCCAGGACATGCCGCGGCAGACGGGCGCCGGCGCATCCCACGACGAGCACGTCAAGGGCATGCAGGCGGCGCACGAGCGCATGCGCACCGCGACGACTCCCGAGGAGCGCCGCAAGGCGATGGACGACGCGCGGAAGGCGATGCGCGAGGGCATGCCGGCGAGCAGCGGCACGTCCCATCAAGGCGGCACGATGCACGGCGCGGGTGCCGACGAGCGCATGTGCATGATGGAAGATCGGCTCGGCATGATGCAGATGATGATGGACATGATGCTCGACGCCCCGATGATGGGAACCGAGGGCATGCGTCGCGGCGGCCCGCCGCCCAAGTGACGCCGGGCCTGCGCAGCGTACGCCTCACCTAGCGGGGCGCGGGGCCTCGGGACCGACGCCGATCGGCGGCGGCGCAAGCCTCACGATCCGCTCGAACAACTTGTCGTAGTCGCGCACCGTCCCGTCGCCGGCTAGCGGCAGCGACCCGCCGGCGAACGCGGCGTCGATGATCTCCCAATCCGATGGCCGCAGGTGCTGCCGCGCGAGCGGGATCACCTCGCGCTCCTCGCGACCCATGTGCTCGTACTGGAAGTCGGCGTACGACTCGACGGCGTCGGCGAACGGCGCGAACTCCGCCGCGCCGCCCTGCTGGTAGCGCGTCAGCGCCTGCTCGAGCGCGCGGACGCGCACCGCGCCATCGCGATGCTCGGCCTCAAGCGCGTCGAGCAGTGGAACGGCGTCCGCACACCGCTCGCGTAGGAAGTGGAACAGGTACGCGGTCTCGCGTGGATGGTGCACGCGCTCGGGGAACGCGTCGATGTAGTAGACCATCGCGCCCAACACGTCGAACATCGGCCCGGCTCCGCGCTCGCGGATCTCGCGGACCAGGTAGCGCATGCCGTGAAGCACCGCGGCGAGCGCGCGGTGCTCGTCCTGGATGATTCGAATAGCGTCCACCCCAGTCCTCCTTGGCGTTGGCGGGTTCGCCCCTTATCATCGTGGCCTGCCGGCTCGGCGCGCGCCTTGACCGGCGTCAACCGCCCTCCGACGAGATGACGAGCCCGTCCATCCGCGTCGTCATCGCCGACGACCACACGATCCTTCGAGAAGGCCTGCGCCAGCTGCTCGATTCCGCGGACGACCTCCACGTCGTCGCCGAGGCCGCGGACGGCCATCAGGTGATGGCGCGCGTGCGCGCGGAAGACTTCGACGTGCTGATCCTCGACCTGTCGATGCCCGGCAAAAGCGGCATCGAGCTCATCAAGCAGGTCAAGGCCGAGAAGCCGAAGCTCCGCGTGCTGGTGCTCTCGATGCACGAGGAGGCCCAGTACGCCGTGCGCGCGATCAAGGCCGGCGCCTCGGGCTACGTCACCAAGGACAGCGCGGGCACGCAGCTTCTGACCGCGATCCGCAAGGTGGCCGGCGGAGGCGCGTTCATCAGCGCCGAGGTCGCCGAGCAGCTCGCGCTCGGCGCGATGCCCGGCGCCGACGGGCCGCCGCACGCGCGGCTCTCCGATCGCGAGTACGAGGTGTTCCAGCTCCTGGTCGCCGGCGCGAGCGTCACCGACATCGCGGCGAGGCTCAACCTCTCGGGAAAGACCGTGAGCACGCACAAGGCACGGCTCATGGAGAAGCTCGGTATCGCCAACCAGGCCGACCTCGTGCGCTATGCCATGCGTCACAACCTCGCCTCGGACGCCGGCTGAGGGCGCATAGGACGCCAATCCGTGGGCTTGCGATCATCCGGCGAGGACGATACGGCGGCGCCACCGGTCCGGCCCCGCCCTGGCGACGAGCCCGGCCTCGCGGCGCGCGACCCGGAAGCGCACGGCCGACTCGTGTCGCTGGCCTTCCAATGGGTGGCGCTCCTCACCGTCGCGGTGCTGCTCACCCTCGCGATCTGGCTCGCGAGCGCCCGCACGCCGGAGCTCCTCGCCGCGCTTCTGGCCGCGGCGCTGCCGGCGACGTTCGCCTTCGCCGTCCTCCTCTACCGGCACCAACGCTCGAGCAGCGTCGCGCGCCGTGCCGTCGAGAACCTCGAGGCACGCGCCAGCGACTTCTTCGATGCGGCGATGGATCCGATCGTCTCGATCGACGACGACCAGCGCGTGATCCAGTTCAACGCGGCGGCCGAGCGTGCATTCCTCTGGCCACGCGATGCCGTGCTCGGCCAGCACATCGAGATGCTGATCCCGACGCGGTTCCGCGAGGCGCACCGCGAGCACCTCCGGCGCTTCGCGAGCACCGGCGCGACGTCGCGTCGCATGGGCGACGTGCGCGCGCTGGCGGCGCTCCGGGCCAACGGCGAGGAGTTCCCGATCGACGCCTCGATCTCGCAACATCTCGAGAACGGCCGCAAGGTGCTGACCGCGATCCTGCGCGACGCGACCGAGCGCGAGCGCGCCAAGACGCAGCTGGCCACGAGCGAGGGCCGTCTGCGCGGGGTCCTGGACTCGGCGATGGACGCCATCATCACGGTCGACGAGCACCAGAAGATCGTGCTTTTCAACGACGCCGCGCAGGCGATGTTCGGCTGCCCGCGCGACGAGGCGATCGGCGCGCCGCTCGCCTGGTTCATCCCCGAGCGCTTCCGACAGGCCCATGCGGCCCACGTCGAGAGGTTCGGCGCCACCGGCGTGACCGCGCGGCGCATGGGCGACGCGCGGGTCGTCACGGGTCTGCGCCGCAACGGCGAGGAGTTCCCGATCGACGCGTCGATATCGCAGCTCCGCGAGGGCGACGCCAAGCTCTACACCGTGATCCTGCGCGACGTCAGCGAGCGCGTCCGGACGCTGGAGAACCTCGCGCGTTCGCGCGAGGACCTGCGCGAGCTCGCGAGCGCCTCCAGCACGGCGCGCGAGGAGGAAAAGGCGCGGATCGCGCGCGAGCTGCACGACGAGATCGCGCAGTCGATGTCGGCGCTCAAGATGGACATCGGCTTCGCCCGGAGCGCATTGACGGGCGCCGACCCTACGCTCGCGAAGCGGCTCGACCGCATGGAGGGGCAGATCGTCCAGACGATCGCGTCGATGCGCCGGATCGCCGCGGACCTGCGCCCGCTGAGCCTCGACGACCTCGGCCTCGTCGCCGCCGTCGAGGCGCTGGCGCAGTCGTTCGAGCGACGCAGCGGCGTGCGCGTCCGGCTGGCCGTCAGCGACCCCGACCTGCGCGTTGCGCCTCGGCAGGCCACCGCCGTGTACCGCATCGTGCAAGAATCGCTCACCAACATCGGCAAGCACGCGAACGCGTCCGGCGTCGACATCGCGATCGCGAAAGGGAGCGACACGGTCACCGTGACCGTGTCCGATGACGGCGTCGGATTCTCGCCCGACGCTGCGCGCAAGCCGAATTCGTTCGGCCTGCTGGGAATCCGCGAGCGCGCCTACCTGCTCAAGGGCGAGGCGAGCGTCGCAAGCGAGCCCGGCAGGGGCACGACGATCACTGTCATCCTGCCGCTGGCCGAAACCTAGCGCGCGGGGACGTCCGTCGCGATCCGCATTGGCGTGAGTTCTTGCGTGCCGGTCGGGGCGCGCGCGACGCGCGCAGCATGCAGCTCGGCGAACGGTTCGGCATGGGGACGCTCGGATCGGGACCTAAGTTTCGGGGGAATCGATGCCGGACATCGGTCGCGCGGTCCCTTCGCGGGCACCCGTCCGTGCGAGCACCGCGCGGCGGACGATGCCGATGTGGTCGCGCAGCGTGTACGCCTCGCTCGCGAACTTCGCCGGCGTCTTCGCCCGGCCGACCGCGCGATCGATGCGTTCGAGCTCCTCGAGCCATTTCCCGGTCCGCTCGCCGTTCTGGTGGATCGCGAGCTCGCGCTCGAGCAGCGCGAGCTGGCCGTACCAGCGGTAGATGCGCGACCGCGCGCGCCAGCGAAGGATCTGCGGCAGGAAGTTCATGAGCGGGACGAGGACCACGACCAGCGGCAGCAGCAGGATGATCGCCTTCTCGACATAGGTCGCCGCCCAGAACGGCATGTATTGGTACAGGAGGCTCGGTCCGAAGCGCTTGTGTTGGTCGGCGTGCGGAGAGACCCGCATGTCGACTGCTGTGATGCCAGGAAACTCGCCGGCCGCCTCGAAGTAGCCTTGGTCGCCGTGGATCTCGCGGGCGGCTTCGATCAGGAGGTTGATCAGCGCCGGGTGGAAGTCTTCGCGCGCCGCGAGCATCGCCTTGGTCCCGATCAGCGCGACCTCGCGATCGGGAACGTCGAGGGCGAGGTCGACCGTCCCGGGCGGAAGCACGAGCTTGGTCAGGAAGCTGTAGCGCCGCGGATACGCATCCGCGCGGGCGACGCTCAGGAGTTTGGCGGAAGGCTCGCGCATCGCGTTCTGAATTGTCGGGGTCTGCGCGCCGCCGACGAAGATCACGGCGTCGACCTCGCCCGCCTTCAGCGCCGCAAGCGCGGCGGTGCCGCCGATCGCCACGATGTCGGTGTTGCCGCGCCCCACGCCGGCCGAGAGCGTCATGCCGTTGATGTCGAGGATCCGGCTCGCGAGCGCGTGGGTCCCGCTGCCGGGCACGCCGATGGCGATGCGCCTTCCCTGCAGCTGCTTGATCTGCGTCAGCACTTCGGTTCCGCGGTAGAACACCCAGATGGGCTCGTAGTACAGGCTCGCGAGCATGACCAGCCCGTCCGCTGCCGGGAACGTCGCCACGCCGCCCTGCATGAACGCGACGTCGACGCCGGACTTGGGGTCGAGCAGCAGCTTGAGGTTCTCCTGCGCGCCATCGGTCATCCGCTCGTCGATGCGAACGCCCTCGCGCGCGAGGATCTTCTGGTAGCGCAGCGCGTGCTGGTGATAGACGCCGAACTCCGGGCCCGACGCCATCACGATGCGCCGCGGCGGCGCGGAACGCAGCCACTCGACCGACACGGCCAATGCGCCGATGACCAGGACGACGATGATCGCGATCGTGCGGAAGCGCTCGCGCCGCGTGAGCAAGGCGAATTCGTCTCGTGCCATGTCTAGCGCGGCGCGGCGGCAACGCTCGCGCGACGCGAGGTTACGATGCTCGCCATGGGCCCTCCCCGGACCGGTGTCCACCCAGTCTACCGGGTCGCGAGCAACCCGCGCACGCCCCGAAGGGTCCCCGCGCGATGACGCGCGCCCGATCGAGCGCCGGGCTGCTCGCGCACCGCATGCGCGACGGCGTGCTCGAGGTCCTGCTGGTCCACCCCGGCGGCCCGTTCTGGGCGAACAAGGACGCCGGCGCATGGTCGATCCCCAAGGGGGAGTTCGACGCTGGCGAAGACCCGCTCGCCGCGGCGAAGCGTGAGTTCGAGGAGGAGACCGGCGTGGCGATCGACGGCGCGTTCGTCGCGCTGCCCTCGTGCAAGCTGCGCGGCGGCAAGACCGTGCATGCCTGGGCGGTCGAAGCGGACCTCGACGTCGAGCGGTTGCGAAGCAACACCTTCGAGATCGCGTGGCCGCCGCGCTCCGGCCGTACGCAATCGTTCCCCGAGGTCGACCGCTACGGCTATTTCACGCTGGACGAAGCCGCGGAGAAGATCAACGCCGGGCAGCGGCCGCTGCTCGACGCACTCGTTGAAGCGGTTATCATGAAGCGCCCACCATCGCGGCCTCGGACATGAGCGAACTCGCAGGAAAGGTCGCGCTGGTCACCGGCGGCGCACGCAACATCGGGCGAGCGATCGCACGCGCGCTCGCCGCAGGCGGCGCGTCGGTGACTGTCAACGCGCGCAGTCAAAGCGACGAACTCGCGCAGACGGTGCAGCTCATCGAAGACGCGGGCGGACACGCGATGGCCGCCGTCGCCGACGTCACCGATGCCCCGTCCGTTCGGCGCATGGTCGACGCCGCCGTCGAGCGCTTCGGCCGCCTCGATGTCGTCGTCAACAATGCCGCGGTGCGGATCGAGCAGCCGTTCGATACGATCGCGTTCGAGGACTGGCGCCGGATCGTCTCGATCGTGCTCGACGGCGCGTTCCTGTGCAGCCAGGCCGCGCTGCCGCACCTGCGACGCGCCGGCGGCGGCTCGATCGTCAACATCGGCGGCCTGACCGGTCACACGGGCGCGACCGCGCGCGCACATGTCGTGACGGCGAAGGCGGGACTCGCCGGCTTCACCAAGGCGCTGGCGCTCGATCTCGCGCCCGATGCGATCACCGTGAATTGCGTGGTCCCCGGGCACATCGCGACCGAGCGCGCGGCCGGACACCCGGGCCATCGACGCGACCTGCCGCCCCTGGGTCGCCAAGGACTGCCCGAGGAAGTCGCGGCGATCGTGCGCATGCTGTGCGGCCCCGACGCGCGCTACATCACCGGCCAGTCACTGCACGTGAACGGGGGCAGCTTCCTGGCATGACCGCATGGCGCAACGGCGATGTCGTCTCGGGCCTGATCCTCGCCGCGCTGGGGGCGTTCATCGTGCGGCAGGCGTGGGGCTGGGACTACCTGACGCCCGACGGACCGGGGGCCGGCTTCTTTCCGCGCTGGTACGGGATGGCGATGGTGGTCCTGTCGCTGATGCTGGTCGTGCGCGGCATGCGGCAGCGCGCGCCCCCGACGCCGAACGCGCACGGCGCATCGACGCGACGCGTGCTCGCCTGCTGGGCTGCGCTGGTCGTGTGCGTATTGCTCGTCCAACCGCTCGGGTTCCCCGTGAGCTTCGCGCTGCTGGGCTGGTTCGTCGCCACGATGCTGTTCGGCAAGCGCCAGCGCGTCGCGGTCCCGTTCTCGCTGGCCGCGGCGGCCGCGTTCTGGCTCGTGTTCGACGTCGGGCTCGACGTGGCGCTGCCGCGCGGCCTCTGGGGCGCATGAGTGGACGTCGTCGCTGGCCTCGCGCACGGCTTTGCGGTCGCCGCGCAGCCACTCAACCTGGGGTGGTGCTTTCTCGGCGTGCTGATCGGCACCGCGGTCGGCGTGTTGCCCGGCCTGGGTCCGCCGGCCACGATCGCGATGCTGCTCCCGCTGACCCACGGCATGGCGCCGGCGAGCGCGATCATCATGCTCGCGGGGATCTACTACGGCGCGAAGTACGGCGGATCGACCACGGCGATCCTGATGAACATGCCCGGCGAATCCGCGTCGGTGATCACCTGCCTCGACGGCTACCAGATGGCGCGCAAGGGGCGCGCCGGCGCGGCGCTCGGTCTCGCGGCGATCGCCTCGTTCGTGGCCGGCACGTTGGGCGTCGTCGGCCTCATGCTGCTCGCGCCGCCGCTCGCCAAGCTCTCGCTCGCGTTCTCCTCGCCGGAGTACTTCGCGCTGATGGCGTTCGGCCTGTCGATGGTCGTGCTGCTCGCCGGCGCATCCCTCGTGAAGGCGCTGTTGTCGATGCTGGTCGGCCTGTGGATCGCCGGCATGGGGACCGACCTGTTCAGCGCGACGTCGCGCTTCACGTTCGGACGCGCCGAGCTCCTGGGCGGCATCGACTTCACGATCGTCGCGATCGGCGTGTTCGCGGTCGGCGAGGTGCTGCGCAGCGTCGAGACATCGGACGCAGGACAGCTGCAAGCAGTGCCGCGCGGTATCCGCAACCTGCTGCCCACGCGCCAGGACCTGAAGGATTCGCGGTTCGCGTTCGCCAACGGGTCGATCGTCGGGTTCCTGGTCGGTGTCCTGCCTGGTGCCGGGTCGACGATTGCATCGCTGTTGTCGTACGGCATCGAGAAGGCGGTGTCGAAACGGCCCGAGGCGTTCGGCACCGGGGTTCCGGAAGGCGTGGTCGCGCCCGAGGGCGCCAACAACTCCGAGACCGGCGGCGCGCTGGTGCCGCTGCTGACGCTCGGCATCCCGGGAAGCGCCACCACGGCGATCCTCCTCGCGGCGCTCATCCTCTGGGGCTTGCGGCCCGGCCCGCTGTTCATCGAGGAGCAGCCGGCGCTGTTCTGGGGGCTCGTCGCGAGCATGTACATCGGCAACCTGATGCTGCTCGTCCTGAACCTGCCGCTGGTTCCCGTGTTCGCGCAGCTCCTGCGCATTCCGGCCTACGCGTTGCTGCCGATGATCCTCGGTGTGTCGCTGGTCGGCGTGATCACGGTGTCGGCCACTGCGTTCACGGGACTGCTCGTGGCCGGCTTCGGCCTCGTGGGCTGGCTGATGCGGCAATGGGACTATCCGACCGCACCCCTGGTGCTGGGCCTGGTGCTTGGCGACCCGATGGAGCGCGCGCTGCGGCAATCGCTGATGATGTCGCAGGGCGACCTGTCGATCCTGGTGTCGCGGCCGGTTTCGGCGACCGTGCTCGGGACGGCAGCACTGGTGCTGTTGATACCGCTCGCGCGGCGCATGAACGCCTGGCGCATGCGCGCGGTCGAATCGTGAATCGTTCGGGTTGAAGGAGTGGCGATGAACAAGCTCCTGCGCCTCGCCGGCGCAGCTCTCGCGGTCGCGGTCTCCCTCTCCACCGCGGCAGCCACCTTCGTGCCGAAGAAGCCGGTGGAGCTCGTCGTCCATACCGGTCCCGGCGGAGGCAGCGACGTCCTCGCGCGCTCGATCGCGGTGATGGCGGACAAGGAGAACCTCCTGCCCGTGCGTTTCGTCGTGATCAACAAGCCCGGCGGCAATGGCGCCGTGGCCGCGAACTACCTGGTCGAGAAGAAGGGCGACCCGCACGTGGTGGGACTCATGACCAGCGCATGGCTGATCGGCCCGATGACCACGGCGGAAGCGAAGGTCACGTACGCCGACCTGACGCCGATCGCGCAGCTCGTGCTGGAGCCCGCGGTGGTCGTGGTCCGCGCCGACGCCCCGTTCAAGTCGATGAAGGATTTCATCGACGCCGCGAAAGCGAAGCCGGGCGAGCTCAAGCAGTCGGGCGGCTCGCTCACCGCGCGCGACAGCATCATGCGTCAGGTGCTGCAGAACGCGACGGGCGCGCGCTGGGCATTCATCTCCTTTCCCGGCGGAGGCGAGCGGCTCTCCGCGCTGCTCGGCGGCCACGTGAACATGATGATCGTCGAGCCGCAGGAAGCGAGCGAGCACCTGCGTGCGGGCAGGCTGCGCGTGCTGGCGCAGGTGTCGGACAAGCGCCTGCCGGCGTTCCCCGACGTTCCGACGCTGAAGGAAGCGGGCTACGACGTGGCGCTGGTTCCGCAGATGCGGGGGGCCGTCGCGCCGCCCGGCATCGATCCCGAGGCGGCCGCCTTCTGGCAGGACTTTCTCGCCCGCCTCGTGCGCACGCCGTCGTGGCGCAAGTACCTCGAGGACAATCAGTTCGACGACGGCTTCAGGACCGGCGCCGAGTTCACCCGGACGCTCGACGACACATCGCGGCAGCTGCGTGCGCTGTTGCAGGACGCGGGCATCAAGGTCGTGAGGTGATGGAGCGAGGTTCAGTCGCCGAGCGATTCGCTTCGCGCGTCGTCGCGCTGCGCGCGGCGTCGTTGCCCGCGGTCGTGCGCGACCAGGTCGATCGGCTGATGCTCGACGTCGCCGGGCTCTGTCTCGCCGCGCGGCACACCGACTACATCGGCGCGGTGAAGCGTGCGATCGACGCCGGCGGGCCCTGTACCGCGATTGGACACGCCGAGACGTTTCGCGCGGAGGATGCCGCGCTCGTCAATGGAACCGCCGCGCACGGCGAGGACTTCGACGATACGTTCGAAGGCGGCCCGGTCCACGGCGGCGCGGTCGTCGTGCCTGCGGTGCTCGCCGCGTGCGAACGCTTCGACCGCGACGGCGATGCGGCGCGCCTGGGCATTGCGGTCGGCATGGAAACGATTTGCCGGCTTGCGCTCGTGAAGCCGAAGGCCATTCACGACGCGGGTTTTCATCCCACCGGCGTGCTCGGCACGCTCGCTGCGGCCGCCGGTGTCGGCACGGCGCTAGGAGCTACGCAGGCACAGCTCGTCGACGCGCTCGGGATCGCCGGCAGCCTTACCGGCGGCATCATCGAGTACCTCACCGACGGCGCATCGACCAAGCGCTTGCACGCCGGCGCCGCGGCGCACTCGGGCGTGCTCGCGGCGCGCCTCGGCCTGGTAGGATTCAGCGGGCCGCGCACGGTTCTCGAAGGTGCGCATGGCGTGTTCCGCGCCTTCGCGCACAGCGCTGCGGGCGACTTCGACGCGCTCACCGAAGGCTTCGGCGAGCGCTGGCATCTCGTCGACCTGACGTTCAAGCCCTACGCCACCGGCACGATGAACCAGCCCTACGTCGACTGCGCGCGCAGGCTTGCGGCAACGGGAATGCGTGCGGAAGACATCGTCGAGATCGTGTGCGAGACCGCGCAGGGCTACGTGCCGCGCTTGTGGGAGCCGATCGAATCGAAGCGCCGGCCGGCGAACGCGTATGCCGCGAAATTCTCGACGCCGTTCAACATCGCGGCCGGCTTCGTGCTGGGCGACGTCGGACTCGCGGCGTTCACCGATGAGACCGTGCGCGATCCCCGCCTCCTCGCGCTCGCGGCCAAGGTGCGCTACGTCGTCGATCCAGACAATCCCTATCCGGCGCGCTACACCGGCCACGTTCGGGCGACGTTGCGCGACGGGCGCGTCGTCGAAGAGCGTCAACCCCATATTCGCGGCGGGCGGCACGAGCCCTTGTCGCGTGATGAGCTCGTTCGCAAGTTCCTGGGCAACGCGCGGTTCGGCGGCGTCGACGACGTTCGGGCGCTGCAGTTGCTGGCCCGGTTAGCGACGCTTTTCGATGGCCCGCTCGACCTCGCCGCGCTGAGAGGATGACCCCACTTTCAGAACGTCACCGCGTTGCCGCCTACGGTATGGGACAGTAGCGAGGCGAGCCCCCTGACGTGAACCTCGCGCCGAGATCCGGGCGATCGCGTTCGCGACGGCCGACGATCCCTGAGATCTGCCAACGCTAAAGCAACAACGAGTAAAGCAGGACCCCGTGCTGAGGACTGCACACGGCGAGCGTGTCGCCGTGGATCGCGATGCCTTTCGGTCCGCCTTCCATCCTGTTCGCCGCGTTGATCGCGCGAAACCCGCTTTCCGAGCCGACATCCTGCTGCCCGCCGGGGAGCGGCGACCACTGCATCCCTTCGCCGAGCTTCGTGGGGGCGAAGACGCTGAAGAAATTCGCGCCGGCATTCGTCACGAAGAGGTGATTGGCCGCGTTGAACGCCAGCGAGTGCGGATACAGAAGGCTCGCATCGGCGATGACCGCGACCGGAGCGGAGCCGAACCTGACCCTGTCACCCAAGGCACCGCGGTACCGACGCTGGAAGATACTCACGGAATGGTTGCCGTGATTGGCAACCGCCAGCCACTCACCCGACGGGGAAAACGCCAAGCCGTCGGGATCGGCGAGACTTTGCCGGAGCTCGAACCGGGGATGTTGGTCAAAGGCGAGGGGTGAGTCGGAGCGCTTGCGGTAGAACGATATGGTTCCGAGCGCAAGGTTGCATGCCGCGAGGTGATCATTCAAGGGAGGGACGAAGGCAACCCCGTCGGAGAAGTTGAGCCGCGAGTCGGCGCCCGAAATTTCGAAGACCGGTTCGGGTCCAAAACCTCCGGTGACGCTGTCGTTGTTGTAGATCGTGATGGAACCTCGCCTTTGGGCAACGGCAAGCAACTCGCCGCCCGCCGCCGGCGCAAACGAAACGTCATGCGGATAGCTGAGACGCGATTCCGGCCCGCGGAGGGTGGCGCACGGCTCGGTATCGAACTGGCCGCTCGACTGGCGGCGATACAGCAGGACAGTATCCGCATCGGCCGTGGCGATCGCCATCATGTTCCCGGAGGACGATATCGCGATCCCCTCGGCCCGTTCCTCCTGATTCGAGAACGCGAGCGTCTGCACGAGCTTGATGCGAACGTCCACGCCGCTGGCGCTCTGCATTGGGTGGCTCGATGCCCAAGCGTTCTGCACGGCAACATCCTACCGGATGGCGTCATCGCGGCTGAACTGCCTGTGTAGCTGCTTCGAAAACTTGCGAAATGGAGCGCACGCAGCACATACGCGCGCGTTTGCAAATTGTGTACTAGAGGGCCCGACTCGGTCCTGACGCGGCGCGGCAAAAAAATATGAACCGATCGGCGGATGCCCGCGGTCTGTTGAATAGACCGCGCGGAGCCGACGGGTGAAGCTAAGCGCTTGAAGGATTTGGCTCCCCGACCTGGGCTCGAACCAGGGACCTGCGGATTAACAGTCCGTCGCTCTACCAACTGAGCTATCGGGGAAGGGAGAAACGCAGCCCTCGATTATAGCATCGGCCGCCCGGCCGGGCCAAGACGGTCACTTGCGATCGGTGGTGAGGTACGGCGCGGCCTTGCGCAGGTAGTGGACCATCGACCACAGCGTCAGGATCACGGCGATCCAGAGGGCGATCGTGCCCAGCAATGGCGTCGACACGCCCGGGATCAACGGCTCGTAGAGCAGCAGCGCGATGATCGCGGTCATCTGCGCCACCGTCTTGAGCTTGCCGGCGAACGCGACCGCGACGCTCTTCCCCGCGCCGAGCTCGGCCATCCATTCGCGCAACGCCGAGATCGCGATCTCGCGGCCGATGATGATGATCGCGAGGTACGCGTCGGCGCGTCCGAGCGCGACGAGCAGGATCAGCGCCGCGGCCACCATCAGCTTGTCGGCGACCGGGTCGAGGAACGCGCCGAACGCGCTCGTGAGCCCGAGGCGCCGCGCGAGCCACCCGTCGAGCCAGTCCGTGATCGCGGCGAAGGCGAAGATGCTCATCGCGAGCCAGTTCTTGCCGGCGGGCGCGAGCCACGCGTCGGGCAGGTAGTAGACGCCGACGAAGACCGGGATCAGCACGATCCGCAGCCAGGTCAGTGTCGTCGGGATGTTGATCGGCATGGCCGGGCGACGCGGGCGATTCTACTCCGCGTCCCGCCGCGCGATCGTGCGCGACAGGAGCCGGCGTCGCGTGGCGCTCAAAGATCCCGCAGCGGGCATCCGTCGAACCAGTGCCTGTCGGGGAATTGCGCGACCGTCGCCTCGAACCTGTCGGGCGAGAGATCCGCAAGCCGGAACGCGTTGCCGTAGGTCGCCCACGAGCCGGTGCCGAGCGTCACGTCGAGCACCATGTGCGAGCTGTCGCAGCGCCCGGTCGTGCTGCGCTCGCGAAGCCCGAACTCGGCGAGGCGCGCCATGTAGGCGGGCTCGGGCAGCGTGCGGTCGTGGCGCGCGTACGCCTTGCCGAGGCGCCCGAGCTCCTCGCTCTCGATCGTCAGCATGGAGCGGGCGTAGAGGATCGGCACTCCGGCGTGGGTCAGCCGCAACCCCAGCTGGTAGTCCTCGCCGCCGGTCGAGTCGCACAGCTCATCCAGCCCGTTGACCGAGAGCAGGAGGTCACGCGGCGCACCGAAGCTCGCACCGTAGAGACACCCACCGTCGATCGGCACGGGCCGCGCGACGTCGCCGTGCGCCCAGCGCGAATCGACGCCGGACGGCTCGACGCGTCCGCGCTCGAGCGTGCCGCGCACGACGCGCATGTCCCATTGCTTCTGGTACGCGCCCGCGACGACGTCCCCGTGCGCCGCGGCTCGCTTGACCGCTTGCCACCAGCCAGGCATCGGCAGCGCGCAATCGTCGGCGAACACGACGTACGGCGCGCGCGCGTAGACGAGCCCGGTGTTGCGGGCGTTCGCGGCGGCGAAGCAATCGTGCGAGGTACGTCTCCACGGGCCCTGGTACGGCGTCGGCTTGGGCGCGACGTGAACGACGGGGTAGCGCCCGTCGGCACACGCGCGGAAGCGCTCGCCGCGCCACGCGTCGAAGAGCGCGTCGACGACGATCACTTCGACGTCGTCGGCGTCGCCGAGCTGCCTCGCCAGGCTATCGGTGAACCAGTCGAACGCGGGGTCGTCCCGAACGGTGGGGAAGACGACGCTGATCGAAGGCGTGCTCATCGGCGCCGGTAGACCTTCCACTGCACGTGGTCCTCGATGGCCTCGAACCCGAGCTCGTGCAGGCGTCGCTGGGCGCGTTGCGTCGTCGGCCAGTCGGTGTCGTCCGCGATCCAGTACCCGTCGCGCCCGAGCTTGGGAGACCACTGCTCGACCTCGGCGCACGAGATCGCTTCGGAATGGTTGCTGTCCTGGTGCAGCACGGCGACGGCGCCGTCCGCGACGCGGCGCACGGCGTCCTGCGATCGTTCGCGGAGCACGCGGCACCAGCGCTCCGTGCCGCTGGCGCGCAATGCGTCGACGAAGCTCGCGTAGATCGCCTCGTAGTCGAGCGCACTCCACCACGCGTCGTTCTCGGGCGCGTTGACGCCTTCGAGCGACGCCGCGCGCTCCCAGGGGTCGACCGCGAGAACCTCGCCCGCGCCGATCGCCTCGTGGCCGATCGCGAGCGAGATCGTGCCGCGGCCGCCGAAAACGCCCAGCTCGACCGACAGCGGCGAGCGTGCGAGGACGACGAGCTCCGCGAGCCGTGCGCCCTTGTCGACGCTCGTCCAGCCATGCAGCGACGGGATGGCCGCTTCGACGCGCCGGCGCAGTCTCTCGCGCACGGCGTCCGACAAGGCCGGCATGCCCTCGTTCATCGCGTCCAAGCGTACCATTGCGCGATGACGCAGGAGATCGCTCCCACGCTGACGCCGCGGCGCGCCGATGCGCTCGAGGTGCGCGAGGTGCCCGACGGTTTCGTCGTGTACGACGCGGCGCGCGACCGGCTGCACTTCCTGAACGGCACGGCGGTGTTCGTGCTCGAAAGCTGCGACGGCGCGACGCCGGTCGACGCGCTGCCGGGCCTCGTCGCCGCGGCCTTCCGGCTGGACGCCGAGCCAGTCGACGAGGTCGGCACCTGCGTGCAGCGGCTGCTGACGGAGGGGCTGCTGGTCGCCGCTCCCCAAGGCGTCCCCAAGTCGGTATAGTCACGCCACCGTCCGCCCCCCCAGGTCGCCGAACATGAGCACGAACCCGAAGATCGAGACGCTGCTCGAGCGCTATTCGCCCGAGCGGCGCGAGATGCTGCGCAAGATCCTGCTCGGCACCGCGATCTACGCCGCGCCGGTGATCGCCTCCTACTCGATGCAGAACCTCGGCGGCGTCGCCAACGCGCAGGCAGGCAACATCACCATCGGCACCGCGATCCCGGTCGACTCGGGACTCGGTCTCGCCGCCGCCACCGGCGCGATCGCCGCGGCCGGCGCATTCGTCCTGCGCCGCCGCCGTCGCAAGGACCAGGACAAAGACGAGTCCTGACCCGCCGGGTCACCGCCGCGCTGATCGTCCGCGACGAGGCGCGGCACCTCGAAGGCTG
>DATBSV010000347.1:0-5551 GCA_036559685.1 Casimicrobiaceae bacterium | reverse complement strand
CCGCTCGCGATCGCGACGATGTTCTTGACGCCGGGCACGAGCTTCACGCCGCGCTGCACCGCGTGCGAGGTGATCTTCTGCCCGACCGTCACGTTGACGCGGCCGACGCCCGGCATTGCGGCGAGCGTATCGGCGACGAGGCGCCGGATCGTGTCGTGCTGGCTCCTCGCCGGGTAGCCGAGCTGGATGTCGACCGTGACGTCGTTGCCTTCGATGGCGACCTTCTTCACCGCCTTGCCCGTGACGAAGTCGCGGCCCGTGTTGGGGTCGATCAGCGCCTTGAGGCGGCCCTGGACGTCGGCTTCGGCGAGGGACATAGGTCGATCATTCTAGCCGATCCGTTAGAATCGACCGCTTCGCCCCTTGTCGTCGCAAGGCCTTCGCATGTCGCGCGCCCGCCGGACGCTGTTCGTGACCACGGCCCTGCCGTACGCGAACGGTCCTTTCCACATCGGCCACATCATGGAGTACATCCAGGCCGACATCTGGGTGCGCTTCCAGCGCATGCGCGGCGCCGAGGTGCATTTCGTGTGCGCCGACGACGCGCACGGCGCGCCGATCATGCTGCGCGCGGAGCGCGAAGGCATCTCGCCGCGCGAGCTCGTCGAGCGCATCGCGGCGACGCGCCCGAAGACGCTCGCCGGCTTCCAGCTGAGCTTCGACCACTGGCACTCGACCGACTCGCCCGAGAACGTCGAGCTGTCGCAGGACATCTACCGCAAGCTGAAGGCTCACGGCCTCGTCTACGCGAAGCCGGTCGAGCAGTTCTACGATCCGGTCAAGGCGATGTTCCTGCCGGACCGCTACATCCAGGGCACCTGCCCCAAGTGCGGGACGCCGGACCAGTACGCGGATGCCTGCGAGAAGTGCAGCACGGTGAACGCGCCCGCCGACCTCATCGATCCCCGCTCGACGCTGACCGGCGTTCGACCCGAGCTCCGCACGTCCGAGCACCTGTTCTTCCGGCTCTCGGATCCGAAGGTCGTCGCGTTCCTGCGCGAGTGGACCTCGCGCGACGGGCGCCTGCAGCCCGAGGTGCTGAACAAGGTGCGCGAGTGGCTCGGCGACGACGCGGGCGGCAGCAAGCTCGCCGACTGGGACATCTCGCGCGACGCGCCCTACTTCGGCATCGACATCCCCGACGCTCCCGGCAAGTACTTCTACGTGTGGCTCGACGCGCCGATCGGCTACCTCGCGAGCCTCAAGGCCCATCTCGCGCAGCGCGGCATCGGATTCGAGCCGTTCCTGCAGGATCCGGACGTCGAGCAGTACCACTTCATCGGCAAGGACATCGTGTACTTCCACACGCTGTTCTGGCCGGCGATGCTGAAATTCGCAGGTTCGCCGTACAAGGTGCCCGACAACGTGTTCGTGCACGGGTTCATCACGTTCCTCAACGAAAAGATGTCGAAGTCGCGCGGCACCGGCATCAGCCCGGACACGTACCTCGACCTCGGCATGAACCCCGACTGGCTGCGCTATTACATCGCGGCCAAGCTGAACGACAAGGTCGAGGACCTCGACTTCAACCCCGACGACTTCGTCGCGCGCGTCAACAGCGACCTCGTCGGCAAGTACGTCAACATCGCGAGCCGGGCGGCGACGTTTCTCGCGAAGCACTTCGATGGACGACTGGTTCCTGCAGATAGGCAACTCATGCCGTTGTGGCAATCGGTCAGCGAGGATGTCGCCGATGAAATCGCGACGGCGCTTGAAGGTCGCGAGTACGGCAAGGCCGTGCGACACATCATGGAACTCGCCGACTCGGTCAATCGCTACTTCGACGAGAAGCAACCGTGGCTGCTCGCGAAGGATCCGGCGAAGCGCGACGAGCTCCAACGGGTGTGCAGCGATTGCATCGTCGCGTTCCGCAACCTTTCGGTGTTCCTCGCGCCGATCCTGCCCGCGACCGCGCGCAAGGCCGCGGCGTTCGTCGGCCTCGACCGCGACTTCCTGTGGATCGACCTCGACACACCGGTCGAGCGCATTGGCGCGTACGTGCACCTGATGACGCGCATCGATCCCAAGGTCGTCGAGGCACTGATCGCGCCGCCTGCCCCGCCTGCTTTGCCGACCGCTCCCGCGGCCGCCAGCGCGCCGAAGGCGCAAGCGCCGGCGACGATCTCGATCGACGACTTCGCCAAGGTCGACCTTCGCATCGCGCGCATCGTCGCGGCCGAGCATGTCGAAGGCGCCGACAAGCTCGTGCGCCTGACGCTCGACGTGGGAGACGACAAGCCGCGCACGGTGTTCGCCGGCATCAAGGCGGCGTACGACCCCGCCGCGCTCGTCGGCAGGCTGACGCCGATGGTCGCCAATCTCGCGCCGCGCAAGATGAAGTTCGGCCTGTCCGAGGGCATGGTGCTCGCCGCTTCCGGCGACGGTCCCGGCATCTTCCTGCTCGCGCCGGACGCGGGGGCCGTCCCCGGAATGCGGGTCAAATGAACCGGCGCCGCGGCGCGCCCCGCGCACTGCACGGCTGCTAGCGGCCGTCCCGGTGACGCCCTCCGCTTCGACGCTGATCTTCGCGGCCATCGTCGCGTGGCTCGCGATCGGGGTGCTCGGCATCGCCGCGCTCCGCCGGCTGCGCATCGTCAGCCGCGTGCTGTTCCCCGCGGGGGCGGCCGTCGGCGTCGCGCTCGCGGTCGTGGCGTTCTTCGCGATCGGCGCCGTGCAGGAAGCGACGACGCTGCCGCTCGGCCTGCCCGACCTGCCGTTCCACGTGCGCGTCGACGCGCTCTCGGCGTTCTTCCTCGTGCTGCTCGGCTCCGCGGGCGCGGCGATCTCGTGGTTCTCGTCGGGGTACTTCCGCTCGAGCGAGGGGACGCCGCCGGGCCTCATCTGCTTCCAGTACCACGTGTTCCTCGCCGCGATGGCCATGGTGCTGATCGCCGACGACGCCTACGCGTTCATGGTCGCGTGGGAAGCGATGGCGCTCGCGTCGTACTTCCTCGTCACGACCGAGCACAGGATTCCCGAGATCCGGCGCGCCGGCTTCCTCTACCTTCTGATCGCGCACGTCGGCGCGATCGCCATCCTGCTGTGCTTCGGCGTGCTGCAGGACGGCAGCGGCGACTACACGTTCGGCGCCATGCGCAACGCGACGCTTTCGCCCGCCTGGGCGTCCATCGCGTTCTTCCTCGCGCTCACCGGCTTCGGCGCCAAGGCCGGGCTCCTCCCCATGCACGTCTGGCTGCCGGAGGCGCACCCTGCCGCGCCGTCGCCCGTGTCGGCGCTGATGAGCGGCGTGATGCTCAAGACCGCGATCTACGGCCTCCTGCGCGTCACATTCGACCTCGTTCACCTGCAGCTCTGGTGGTGGGGCGCCATCACGTTGTCGCTCGGCCTGGTCAGCGCGCTGTTCGGCGTGATCTTCGCCGCGGCGCAGACCGACATGAAGCGCCTGCTCGCCTACTCGTCGATCGAGAACATCGGCATCATCGTCGCCGGCATCGGGCTCGCGATCCTGTTCAAGGCCTACGACAAGGCGCTTCTCGCCGCGATCGCGCTCACCGCGGTCCTCTACCATTCGCTCAACCACGCGTTCTTCAAGAGCCTGCTGTTCCTCGCGACCGGCTCGGTGCTGCACGCGACGAAGGAGCGCAGCCTCGGCAAGCTCGGCGGCCTCATCCACCGGATGCCGTGGGTCGCGTGGCTCGCGCTGGTCGGCACGCTGGCGATCGCCGGTCTGCCCCCGCTCAACGGCTTCGCGTCCGAATGGCTGCTGCTCCAGGCGTTCCTGTTCACGCCCACGCTGCCGCAGTCGTTCGTCAACATGCTGGTGCCGATCGCCGCGGCGGCGCTGGTGCTGGCGGCCGCGCTCGCCGCCTACGTGATGGTGAAATTCTACGGCGTCGTGTTCCTCGGGCGGCCGCGCGAGCCGGGGCTCGCCTATGCGAAGGATGCCGGCATGTACGAGCGCGGCGCGCTCCTCGCGCTGGCGGTGGGGTGCGTGCTGCTCGGCGTGTTCCCGGGCTTCGTGATCGGAGCGCTCGACCCGGTCAACCTGCTCCTGATCGGGCATTCGGCCGGCGACGCGGCGGGGAATTGGCTCCTGCTCGCGCCGTTCGGCGAGGACCGCTCGAGCTACAGCGCGGTCATCGTGCTTGTCGTGATCGTCGCGGTGGTGCTGGTGACGATCCAGGTCGTCCACCGCCGCTACCACGGCCGTGTGCGCCATGCCGACCCGTGGGACTGCGGCTATCCGTTGCAGACGCCGCGGATGCAGGACACGGCGGAAGGCTTCGGGCAGCCGGTCCGGCAGGTGTTCGAGCCGTTCTTCCGCATCGAGCGCCACCTGCCCTCGCCGTTCGACGACAAGCCGCGCTACTGGGTGATCGCCGGCGACCCCTGGTGGCACTGGATCTACGTGCCCATCGAGCGGGCGGCCGAGCGGGCGGCGCGTTTCGTCGGCCTGATCCAGCAGGGACGCATCTCCGTGTACCTGACGTACAGCTTCGTGACGCTGCTCGCGCTGCTGTTCTTCGTCCTATGACCGCGACGGCGCTCCTGTCCCAGTTCGTCCAGCTCGCGCTCGCGCTGGCGCTCGCACCGCTCCTGGTCGGCTGGGTCAACCAGTGCCGCGCCTGGCTCGCCAACCGCAGCGCGCCGCCGCTCACGCTGCCTTACCGCACCATCCGCAAGCTGTTCATGAAGGACGCGGTGGTCGCGAGCAACGCCTCGCCACTGTTCCGCCTCACGCCTTACGTGGTGTTCGGCGCGATGGCCTGCGCGGCCGCGATCGTGCCGTCGCTCGCGACCGACCTGCCGTTCGGCGTCGCAGCCGACGCGATCGCGCTGGTCGGCCTGTTCGCGCTCGCCCGCGTGTTCATCGCGCTCGCCGCGATGGACATCGGGACCGCGTTCGGGACGATGGGCGCGCGCCGCGAGATGTTCGTCGGCTTTCTCGCCGAGCCCGCGCTGCTGATGGTGCTGTTCACCGCCTCGCTGATCTCCGGCTCGACGTCGCTGCCTTCGATCGTCGAGACCCTCGCGCATCGCGAGCTGGCGATCTACCCGAGCCTCGCGTTCGCCGGCGTCGCGTTCACGATGGTGTCGCTCGCCGAGAACGCGCGCATCCCCGTCGACAATCCGGCGACGCACCTCGAGCTCACGATGATCCACGAGGCGATGCTCCTCGAATATTCGGCGCGGCACCTGGCGCTGCTCGAGTGGGCCTCCGCGCTGAAGCTGTTCAATTACTCGTGCATCGGCCTGGCGCTCTTCCTGCCTTTCGGCATCGCCGAGGGCAGCGCTGATTGGATGGCGATCTTCGGCGCCACGCCGGTGCTAATCGGCAAGCTCGCGGTCGGCGGCTTCGCGCTGGCGCTGATCGAGACCCTTTCGGCGAAGATGCGCATCTTCCGCGCGCCCGAGTTTCTCGGCACGGCGTTCCTGCTCGCCGTCCTGGCGATGCTGGTCAATCTGCTCTTGGGGAGCTGATCGATGCGCTTGCGCGTAGCCTGGGGTGAGCGAAGCGAACCCCGGGACCAGAGCAAAGGCTTCGCGGTGTTCCCGGGCATCGCGCTCCGCGCTCGGCCCGGGCTACAAG
>DATBSV010000346.1:0-17906 GCA_036559685.1 Casimicrobiaceae bacterium | reverse complement strand
GGGCCGAGGTCCGACCCGCCGATGCCGAGATGCACGACGTTCCGGATCGGCTTGCCGGTCGCGCCAAGTCTTTGCCCGCGACCCAGCGCCTCGGCCAGCGTCGCCACGCGCCGGCGCGACTCGCGCCCCTCCGCGTTCGCGCCGTCGCGCATCGCCGGATGGAGCGCGGGGCGCTTCTCGCTGACGTTGACCTTCTCGCCCGCGAACAATGCGGCGATCCACGCCGGAAGCCCGGCGTCGCGCGCGTGCTCGCACAGGCCCGCGAGCGCGTCGGGCACGAGGCGCTCCTTCGACAGGTCGGCGCGGAACCCTTCCGCCTCGACGGTCAGCCGCTCGACACGCGACGGATCGCGCGCGAACAGGTCGGCGAGCGGTGTGCCGGCCAGCGTTCGCGCGGTCGAGCGCAGCTTGTCGGGGAGGGCGGGCGTCATCGAGGCGGGAGCGGAACGTTTAAACTGCGATTGTAGATGGTGGATGGTGGATCGTAGAAAGTCCTGATGACGCCCGACGCCCGCCCCCTCGCAACGATCGACGACGACGCCGAGCGCGACCGCCCGCTGCGGGACGATACGCGGCTGCTCGGGCGGCTGCTCGGCGACGTGCTGCGCGAGCAGACCGGCGCGGCCGGTTACGAGCGCGTCGAGGCGGTTCGCCAGACGGCGTTCCGTTTCCGCCGCGGCGTCGGCGCGGAAGCCGACGCGGCGCGAGCGCACCTCGCATCGCTGCTGGACGGCCTGCCGATCGGCGACGTGCTTCACGTCGTGCGGGCGTTCTCGTATTTCTCGCACCTCGCGAACATCGCCGAGGACGTGCACCAGCACCGGCGCCGGCGCGATGACGCGCTCGCTGGCGTGGCGCCTGCTCGCGGTACCCTCGCAGCGGCGCTCGCGACGCTGGCGGGCGACGGCATCGGTCGCGCGGCGATCCTGCGCTGGTGCGCCGCCGCGCGCGTGTCGCCCGTGCTCACCGCGCACCCGACCGAGGTGCAGCGCAAGAGCATCCTCGATGCCGAGCGCGAGATCGCGGCGCTCCTGATCCAGCGCGACCGCGTCGCGCTGACGCCCGAGGAGACCACGGCGAGCGAGCGCAAGCTGCGCCGCCGCGTGCTCGGGTTGTGGCAGACCGCGATGCTGCGCCTGTCGCGCCTGCAGGTCGTCGACGAGATCGAGAACGGCCTCGCGTATTACCGCTACACGTTCCTCGCCGAGGTGCCGCGCCTGTACGCCGACCTCGCGCGCGATCTCGGGATCGAGACGCCGGCGCCGTCGCTGCTGCCGCCGTTCCTTCGCATGGGCTCGTGGATCGGCGGCGATCGCGACGGCAACCCGTTCGTCACGGCGCAAACGCTAGCGCAGGCGGTCCGCGCGCAATCGGCGGTCGCGTTCGGCCACTATCTCGACGACGTGCACCGCCTGGGCGGCGAGCTGTCGCTGTCGTCGCGCCTCGTCCGGCCGACCGACGCGTTGCTTGCGCTCGCCAAGGCGGCGAACGACGCGAACCCGCACCGCCAGGACGAGCCGTACCGGCAAGCGCTCATCGGGGTCTACGCGCGACTGGCGGCCACGGCCACGCACAAGTCGGGAGTGACGCCGACGCGCGCGCCGCAGGTGACGCTCGAGCCCTACGCGACCCCCGCCGAGCTCGAGGCCGACCTCGCGACGATCGCGCATTCGCTGACGACGCACGGCGCGGCCGCGCTCGCCGAGGAGCGCCTCGAGCCGTTGCGCTACGCGGTCGCGACGTTCGGCTTTCACCTCGCGTCGCTCGACCTGCGCCAGAACGCCGACGTGCACGAGACCGTCGTCGGCGAGCTCTTCGCGCGTTCCGGCATGGTCGCGGACTACGCGACGCTCGACGAGCCTGCGCGTGTCGCGATACTCGCAGCCGAGCTCGCGAATCCGCGCCCGCTGCGCTCGCCGTTCGCCGACTATACGGAACTGGCGCGCTCGGAGCTCGCGATCGTCGACGCCGCGGCGATCGTCCACGCCGACTTCGGCGCGGAGGCGTTGCCGCACTATGTGATTTCGAAGTGCCGGTCGGTGTCCGACCTGCTCGAGGTCGCCGTGCTCCTGAAGGCGGCCGGGCTCGTGCGCGACGGCCGCTCGGCCCTCGACATCGTGCCGCTGTTCGAGACCATCGACGACCTCGAGCGCGCGGGCCGCATCATGCGCGAGGCGTTCGCGCTGCCCGCGTGGCGCGCGCTGGTCGCGGCGCGCGGCGACCGCCAGGAAGTGATGCTCGGCTATTCGGACAGCAACAAGGACGGCGGCTACCTTGCGGCGAACTGGGCGCTCTACCGCGCCGAGCGGGAGCTGGTCGCGACGTTCGCGGAGGCCGGCGTCACGCTCGCGCTGTTCCACGGACGCGGCGGCACCGTCGGCCGGGGCGGCGGACCGTCGTACGACGCGATCCTCGCGCAGCCGCGCGGCAGCGCGAGTGCGGGGCTCAGGCTGACCGAGCAGGGCGAGATCATCGCGAGCAAGTACTCGGACGCCGAGCTCGGCCGGCGCAACCTCGAGACGCTGGTCGCCGCCGCGCTGGAAGCGGGACTCTCGGACGCCGAGCACCTCGGCGATCGCGCGCCGGTCTACTACCGCGCGCTCGACGAGCTCGCCGCGCACGCGCTCGACGCGTACCGCGCGCTCGTGTACCAGACGCCGGGCTTCGTCGACTATTTCCGTGCGTCGACGCCGATCGCCGAGATCGCGCAGCTCAACATCGGCAGCCGGCCGGCGTCGCGCACGGCTTCGACGCGGATCGAAGACTTGCGCGCGATCCCGTGGGTGTTCAGCTGGAGCCAGTGCCGGCTGATGCTGCCGGGCTGGTACGGCGTCGGCAGCGCGATCGCGGCGTGGACCGCGAAGCGTCCCGACGGCCTCGAGCTCCTGCGCGAGATGCACCGGCGCTGGCCGTTCTTCGCGAGCGTGCTGTCGAACATGGCGATGGTGCTGTCGAAGAGCGACCTCGCGGTCGGGTCGCGCTACGCCGCGATGGTCCCCGATGCGGCGCTTCGCGAGCGGATCTTCGGCCGCATCGCCGACGAGCATGCGAGCACGCTGGCCGCGCTTGCCCAGGTCACCGGCCACGAGCACCCGCTCGCCGACAACCCGGCGCTCGCGCGAAGCCTGCGCAACCGCGTTCCCTACCTCGATCCGCTCAACCACCTGCAGATCGAGCTCCTGACGCGCTTCCGCGCCGGGCAGACCGACGAGCGCACGCGACGGGCGATCCACCTGACGATCAACGGCCTGGCGGCGGGGTTGCGCAACAGCGGGTAGGTCCGGGTGCGGGGGAAGGGGCTTAACAAACAAGAATCGTTCGCATTCGTATTGACACCCTCATCCCGGGCGACTAGGATCGACCTTTCCGTCCAAAGGTCTCCGCTCGCCCGATGAAAGCCTTCCGACTCGCCGCGGCCTCATTTGCGTTCTCCGCGCTCGTCCCGCTCGCCGCCCAGGCGCAGGACAACGTCCTCAACCTGTACTCGGCGCGCCACTACCAGACCGACGAGGCGCTTTACTCGAACTTCACCCAGGCGACCGGCATCAGGATCAACCGGATCGAGGCCGGCGACGAGCAGCTGATCGAGCGCCTGAAGTCGGAAGGGACCAACAGCCCCGCCGACGTGCTGCTGATCGTCGATGCGTCGCGCCTGTACAACGCGCAGCAGATCGGCCTGTTCCAGCCGGTCAAGTCGGCGACGCTCGACCAGCGCATCCCCGCGTCGATGCGCGATCCCAACGGCGAGTGGTTCGGCTTCAGCAGCCGCGCGCGCGTGATGGTCTACAACAAGGCGCAGCTCAAGCCGTCCGACATCGCGACCTACGAGGCGCTCGCCGACCCGAAGCTCAAGGGCAAGATTTGCGTGCGCTCGGGCGCGCATCCGTACAACCTGTCGCTGGTCGCGTCGATGATCACGCACGACGGGGAAGCGAAGACCGAGCAGTGGGCGAAAGGCGTCGTCGGCAACTTCGCGCGCCAGCCGAAGGGCGGCGACCTCGACCAGATCAAGGCGGTCGCGGCCGGCGAGTGCGACGTCGCGATCGTCAACACGTACTACTACGCGCGCGTGATGCGCTCGACCAAGCCCGAGGACCGCGAGATCGCGGCGAAGACCGGCGTGGTGTGGCCGAACCAGGCCGGCGCGGGCACGCACGTCAACATCTCCGGCGCCGGCGTCCTCAAGCACGCCCCGCACAGGGAGGCCGCCGTCAAGTTCCTCGAGTACCTGGCGAGCGACGAGGCGCAGCGCTACTTCGCCGACGGCAACAACGAGTGGCCCGCGGTGAAGTCCGTGTCGGTCAGGAACCCCGCGCTCGACGTGATGGGCGAGTTCAAGGCCGACGACGTCTCGATCGCGGCGCTCGGCAAGAACACGCCGGCCGCGCAGAAGCTCGTCGACCGCGCCGGTTGGCGCTGAAAAACCTTAGGTCGTTAACTATCCGGGGACGAGCGCCGTCGGCGGCAGCGCCGACGGTGCGCGTCGCCTGGACGCGCGCGCGAGCGCGACGATCGGGATCAGCCCCACCGCGACGATCGCGAGCGACGGCAGCGACGCCTCGGCCAGCCGCTCGTCGCGTGCCAGTGCGTAGGCCTGCGTGGCCAGGGTGTCGAAGTTGAACGGGCGCAGGACCAGCGTCGCGGGCAACTCCTTCATCACGTCGACGAACACCAGGAGCAGCGCGATCGCGGCGCTGCGCCCGAGGAGCGGCGCGTGCACGCGCCGGAACGTCTCGACCATGCCGGCGCCGAGGCTGCGCGCCGCGGCATCCATCGCCGGCGTGATGCGCGCGAAGCCGGGCTCGACGCCGTTCCACGCCACCGCGAAGTAGCGCACCTGGTACGCGTAGACCAGCGCGACGATCGTGCCGGTGAGCAGGAGCCCGGGGCTGCGCCCCGACGCGTCGCGCACGAGGTCCGCGAACCACCCGTCCACCGCGCCGAGTGGCAGCAGCACGCCGACCGCGAGCACCGTGCCCGGGACGGCGTAGCCGAGCGTGAGAACCCGCACCGCCGTGCGCGAAAGGGGGCCGGGCGCCAGCCGCTGCGCGTAGGCGACGAGCGTCGCGAAGATCACCGCGACGACCGACGCGATCGCGGCCACGCGCAGGCTGTTCCACGCCCACTCCGGGAAGCGCGGCGACAGCGCGATGCCGGGCTCGGTGGCGACCAGGCGCAACAGCAGGACGACCGGGAGCGCGAAGCCCACGACCAAAGGCAAGATGCAAAGCGTCGCGAGCCCGGCGCCGCGCGCGCCGCCGACCCAGGGCCGCGGATCGGACGCCGCGCGCGTTCGCGCGCTTCCGACGCTGCGTGCTCGTCCGCGCGATGCGCGCTCGATCAGCACCGCTACGAGCACGAACGCGAGCAGCGCCGCGGCGAGCTGCGCGGAGGCCGCGCGATCGCCGAGCGAGAACCACGCGCGGTAGATCCCGGTGGTGAACGTGTCGACCGCGAAATAGGCGACGGTGCCGAAGTCGGCGAGGGTCTCCATCAGCGCCAGCGCGATGCCTCCGGCGATCGCGGGCCGCGCGAGCGGAAGCTCGACGCGCCAGAACGCCTCGCGCCGCTTGAGGCCGAGCGTCCTCGCCGCCTCGACGAACGCCGCCGGCCGCTCGACGAACGCGGTGCGCGCAAGCAGGTAGACGTACGGGTAGAGCGTGAAGACGAACATGGTCGCGGCCCCGGGCAGCGAGCGCACGTCGGGGAACCAGTAGTCCCCCTTCGACCAGCCGAATGCCTCGCGCAGCGCGGACTGCACCGGGCCGGCGAATTGCAGGAGGTCGGTGTACGCGTACGCCATCACGTACGCGGGCATCGCGAGCGGAAGCAGGAGCGCCCACTCGAAGAACGCGCTGCCGCGGAAGCGGAACTGCGCGATCGCCCAGCCGGTCAGCGTGCCGCCGAACGCGACGCCGACGCCGACCAGCGCGACGAGCGCGAGCGTGTTGCCGACGTAGCGCGCGAGGACCGTGTCCGCGAGGTGAGTCCAGGTCGCGCCGGCGCCGGGCGCGATGCCGCGCGCGACGACCGCGACGACGGGCAGGGCCGCAAGCGCCGCCAGCGCAATCGCCACGACGACAAGCGTGCGTCGCTCCCCCATGGGCAACTATAATAACGTCAACGCATGCGCATCCTCCTGTCGAACGACGACGGCTATTTCGCTCCCGGCCTCGAGGCGCTCGCCGCCGCGCTGCGCCCGCACGCCGAGATCACGGTCGTCGCGCCCGAGCGCGACCGCAGCGGCGCGTCGAACTCGCTCACGCTCGACCGGCCGCTGATGGTGCGCAAGGCCGCCAACGGCTTCCTGTACGTCAACGGCACGCCGACCGACTGCGTGCACCTCGCGGTGACCGGCCTCCTCGACACGCTGCCCGACATGGTGATCTCGGGCGTCAACCTCGGCGCGAACATGGGCGACGACACGATCTACTCGGGCACCGTTGCCGCGGCGACCGAGGGCTTCCTGCTCGGCATCCCGTCGATCGCGATGTCGCTCGCGTCGAAGGAGGCCAGGCATTTCGAGACCGCCGCCGCGATCGCCGTCGACCTCGTGCGCCGCCATGCCAACGCGCCGGCCGGCGCCTGGCTCCTCAACGTCAACGTTCCCGACATCGCGGCGGCGCGCGTGCGCGGCACCAAGGTGACGCGCCTCGGACGCAGGCACAAGGCCGAGGACGTGATCAAGATGAAGAACCCGCGCGGCGAGACGGTGTATTGGGTCGGCGGCGCGGGACCGGCGGCCGATGCCGGCGAGGGAACCGATTTCCACGCGGTCGAGAACGATTTCGTGTCGGTGACGCCGCTGCAGATCGATCTCACGCACCGCGACCGCATGGACGAGGTGGCCGGCTGGCTTAAGCGGTAGTATCGCCTCAGGGGAGGGCGATGAGCACGCACGGGATCGGGATGACGTCGGCGCGCACGCACGCGCGCATGGTGGAGCGGATCCGCGAGTCGGGGATCCGCGACGAGGTCGTCCTCTCCGCGCTGCACGCGGTCCCGCGCCACCGCTTCGTCGACGAGGCGCTCGCGATCCGCGCCTACGACGACGTTCCGCTGCCGATCGGGCACGGACAGACGATCTCGCAGCCGTGGGTCGTCGCGCGCATGACCGAGCTCGCACGGAACGGACGCGAACTGGACGGCGTGCTCGAGATCGGCACCGGCTGCGGCTACCAGACCGCAGTGCTCGCGCGTTTGGCCAACAAGGTGTGGACGGTCGAGCGGATCGGCGCGCTGGTCGCGAAGGCGCGCCGCAACTTGCAGGCGCTCAAGGTGTCCAACGTCGCGCTCAAGCACGGCGACGGCAGCGCCGAGCTGGGTGAGGAGCTCTCCGTCGATGCGATCGTGGTCACCGCGGGCGCGATGCACGTGCCGACCAAGCTCCTGCGATACCTGAAGCCGGGCGGCCGCATGGTGATCCCGCTCGGGGCGCCCGACGAAGGCGAGCGCGGCACGCAATTCCTGACCGTGATCGAGGCGACGCCCGGGGGGTTCCGGGAGCAGCGCCTCGATGCGGTAAGATTCGTGCCACTGCTGCCCGGTCTCGCCTGACGCGCCGCATCGGGCGTCGGTGGTTTCTCGATGACGACGACCCGACCGAACCGACCCATCGCCTCCCTCCCGCGCGGAATCGCGATCGCCGCATTCGCGCTGCTCGCAGGCGCGTGCGCGACGCGCACCCCCGCGCCGATCGTCGATGGCAGCGCCGTGCCGCCCGCGCTGCCGGCGCCATCGGCGGCTCCCACGGTGACGGCGCCGACCGCGACGCCCGCGCCGCTGCCTGCTCCGCCGGCGCCGCCGCCCACCTACGTCGTCAAGCGCGGCGACACGCTGCGCCAGATCGCGAACGAGGTCGGCGTCGAGACGCGCGACCTCGCCGCGTGGAACAACATCGAGAACATCAACGTGATCCGCGTCGGCCAGACGCTGCGCCTCACGGCGCCGGGCAGCGAAAGCGTCGCGCCTACGACCGCCGCCACCGCAGCGCCGGGCACGACGGTCACGCCGTTGCGCACCGCGCCGCCGGTCGGCACGGGCGAAGGGCGTGCGCCGGCCGCCGCCACGCCTTCGCCGCCGACCCCCGTTGCGTCGCCGGCCCCCGCGGCGCCGACGACGCGCGCCGGCGACGGTATGGTGCGCAGCGGGCCGAAGGCCGTGAAGGAGCCGTATTCGGAGCAGGCCGTGCGCGAGGTCGGGCGCACCGGCGGCGGCCTCGACGCGCTGATCGCCAAGGTCGAGCCGCGCACGACGACGCCGACGCCACCGGCGGCGCCGGCCACGACGCCTGCGCCGGCAACGCCACCGCTATTCGGCAACCCGCCGAGCACCGCGCAGGCGCCCGCGCCTTCACCGGGCGACGACGAAGGGCTCGACTGGGTATGGCCGGCGAAGGGCAAGCTCGTCGCGCAATTCTCCGAGAGCGCGAGCCTCAAGGGCATCGACATCGCGGGCGCCGCAGGCGATGCCGTCGTCGCGAGCGCGCCGGGGCGCGTCGTCTACGCCGGCAGCGGGCTGCGCGGCTACGGCAAGCTCGTCATCATCAAGCACAACGCGACCTACCTGACCGCCTACGCGCACAACAAGGACATCATGGTCAAGGAAGGCCAGTCGGTCACGCGAGGCCAGAAGATCGCCGAGATGGGATCCAGCGACACCGACCGCGTGAAGCTGCACTTCGAGATCCGGCGGCTCGGCAAACCGATGGACCCGCTGCGCTTCCTGCCGCCGGCTTGAACGATCGGCCGCAACGCGACGACGATTCCGACGCGGAGCCGCCGGCTCCGGACACGCTCACCGCGCCCTTGCCGCTCGACGAGCCGCAGCCCGGGCTCGCGGCCGACTTCGTCGCCGACGTCGCGCAGCTCTACCTGAACGAGATCGGCCAGCATCCCCTCTACACGGCCGACGAGGAGCGCGACGCCGCGCGCGCGATGCGCGCCGGCGACTTCGACGCGCGCCAGAAGCTGATCGAGCGGAACCTGAGGCTCGTCGTCAGCATCGCGCGCCATTACGCGCACCGCGGGCTCGCGCTTCCCGACCTGATCGAGGAAGGCAACCTCGGGCTCATGCACGCGCTCGACAAGTTCGATCCCGAGCGCGGCTTCCGCTTCTCGACCTACGCGACATGGTGGATCCGCCAGGCGATCGAGCGCGCGATCGTGCAGCAGGCGCGCACGATCCGGCTGCCGGCGCACGTCGTGCGCGAGCTTTCCGTCGTGCAGCGCGCGATGCGCCACCTCGAGAACCATCCGCCGGCCGACGGGCACGACGCGACGATCGAGGACGTCGCGCACCTGATCGACCGGCCGGTCGACGACGTCGCGCGCCTCGTGCGGTTGCAGGAGCACGTGCTGTCGCTCGACGCGCCGCTCGATCGCGATCCCACCGTCACGATCGCCGACGCGCTGGCCGACGAGGATGCGCTCGCGCCCGAGCTCCTGCTCCATCACAACGCTCTCGAGCGCTCGGTATCGGTGTGGCTCGCCGAGCTTCCCTCGCGCCAGCGGCACGTGATCGAGCGCCGGTACGGCCTCAACAACGCCGAGGTCGCCACGCTCGACGTCCTGTCGCGCGAGCTCGGCATCACGCGCGAGCGCGTACGGCAGATCCAGGTCGAGGCGCTCGAGCGCCTGCGCGCGAAGCTCGCCGCGGCCGGCCTCGACCGCGACGCGCTGCTTTAGAACAGCATTAGTCGCGCTTGAGGCCGGCGGCCTTCACGATCGCGGGCCAGCGCGCGACCTGCGCCCGGATGTCGGAGGCGAAGCGCTCGGGTGTCGAGCCGTGCGCTTCCATGCCGAGCTGGGCGAAGCGCTCGCGCACGTCGGGCGACGCGAGGATCGCGTTGAACTCGCGGTTGAGACGCTCGACGATCTCCGGACGCGTGCCGGCCGGCGCGAACATGCCCGCCCACGGCTCGACCGTCGCTTCGGGATAGCCGAGCTCGACGACGGTCGGGACATCCGGCAACACGTGCGTGCGCGTGGTGCTCGCGACCGCGATCGGCACCATCGCGCCGGACTGCAGGTGCGCCTGGACCTGCGAGTAGAACGTGACGTAGACCGGGATGGTGCCGTTGAGGACGTCGGCCGCCGCCTGTCCGATGTTCGTGTACGGCGTGTGCAGGAGCTCGATGCCTGCGCGGCCCGAGAGCATTGTCGCGACCAGGTGCGGCAACGAGCCGATGCCGGTCGTGGCGTACGCAATGCGACCGGGCTTCTGCCTGGCCAGCGCGACGAGCTCGTCGAGCGTTCGTACGCCGAGCGCGGGGTTCACCACGATGATGACCGGTATCGTGAGCAGCTTCACGATCGGGACGAACGACGCGACGGGGTCGACGGCGACCGGACCGATCACCTGCGGCAGGAGCGTGATCACCGACGTCGAGTAGAGCAGCGTGTAGCCATCCGCCGGCTGCTTGGCGACGAAGTCGCTCGCGATGTTGAACGACGCGCCGGGCCGGTTCTCGATCACGACCGGCTGCCCGAGGCTCGCGGCGAGTTTGCTCGCGAGCAGTCGCGGCACGATGTCGCCGCTGCCCGCGGCATTCGGCACCACCAGGCGGATCGGGCGGTTGGGATACGGCGCGGTGTCCTGCGCCGCGGCGGCGGGCGCGAGGCCGGCGAGCGCGAGCGCGCACGCGACGAGCAAGCGTTTCATGGTTTCTCGCTGATGAGGCCCGCGAGCTCGCGCCGCGCGACCTTGCCGGTGGCGGTTCGCGGCAGCGCGTCGACGACCACGATCTTGCGCGGCGCGCGGACGCCGAGCTCAGCGCGCGCGCGCGACAGCAGGGCGACCGCGTCCGGCCGCGCATCGCCTTGCCACTCGACCGCCGCCACCGGGATCTCGCCGTGGAGCTCCGAGCGCAGCGCGAACGCCGCCGCCGTCCTGACCGCGGGATCGCTCTCGAGCATGGTTTCGATTTCGGAGGGGTAGACCTTGATGCCGTTGAGATTCATCACGTCGTCGAGGCGGCCGACCAGGCACAGCGATCCGCGCGGCGAGAACGACCCGAGGTCGCCCGTGTGGAACCAGCCGTCGCGGAAGTTGCGCGCGCTCGCCGCCGGATTGCGATGGTAACCGGCGATCATCGACGAGGTGCGCACGCGCACCTCGCCGATCTCGCCGTCGGGCAGCCGCCGGCCTTCCGCGTCGACGATCTCGACGACCGCCTGCTCGGCGATCGGGCCGACGCTCTCGAGCGACGGGTCACGGTCCTCGGGGAACGTCGCGGCGATCAGGCCGACCTCGCGCGTGCCGTACTCGACGTAGAGCCGCGCGCCGCCGCGCGCGCGGAAAGCTTCGCGCAGGCGCATCGGCACGCGCGCGCCGCCGGTGTAGACCCCGAGCCCGGCCGGAAGCGCCGGGCCGTCGTCGCGCACAAGCGTTGTGGCATGGAGCACGCCAGTGCTCAGGCGCGTGACGCGGTGCCTCGCGCAAAACGCGGGGAGCGCGTGGACGGGCATCGCCGCGGCCGACCCGCGGAACACCGAGGTCATGCCGAACCACGCGCAGAACAGGCGCGGCGTCTTGCCGAAGATGTCCTCGGCGGTGGTGAGCACCAGCCCGCGCTCGCCGGGCCGGTAGCCGCGCAGCCGCAGGCGGTCGGTCAGGACGCGCTCGCTCATCGCGATGATCTTCGGCTCGCCCGTCGAACCCGAGCTCGCGACGAACAGCACCGGCGATTCGGGATCCGACACGAGCGCCTCCTGCGGCGCGACTTCGCGCGGCCGCGCGAGGAACGCCGGCGTGAGGAAGGATGCTGCAAGGCCCGGCACTCCATGCCCGGGCTCGACCGCCACGACGCGCGTGACGCCGATCAGGCGCGCGAGCTTCTCGCGCACGGCCGCCGGCTCGAACGTCGGAAGGCAGAACTGCGGAACGCCGAGCGTCAGGAGCGCGTAGCAGACCGTGAGGTGCGCGATGTCGTCGGCGACGGTGACGCCGACCAGGTCGCTTGCGCCGCATCCCTCGGCGCGGAGCCACTTGGCGCAGTGGTCGACGCGGCGGACGAGCTCGGCGAACGAGACCTCGGCATCGGGCAGCTCGAACGCGGGCGACGCCGCGGAATTGGCGGCATGTCTGGCAAGCTGGGCGGCGAAACGGGTGCGCATGGCGGCTCTTCGCGCCGCCATTCTAGTCGCTGCAGAGCGACGTGGATCAGGCCGCGGCCGAGCGAAGCTGCGCCGGCGCCGGCAGCACGTCGACCGCTCGCGCGAGCGTCGCGACCAGCGCCTCGCGCTCGCCGGGTCGCGCCGGCGGCGGGCCGTAGCGCAGCGCCGCGTACGACTCGGCGATCGCGGCGAACGCGATCGCGAACTGCGGCCAGCGGTGGCTGGCGCGCGAGGCGTACGCGATCGGTCCTTCGTGCGGCATTCGCGGCAGGCCCGCTCGCGACAGGCGCGTGCACGCCTCGAGCCACAGCGCCTGCTCGCGCTCGCGCTTCGCACGCGCGAATCCCGAGAGCGCAAGCAGGACGCCTGCCCACGCGAGCCCCAGCCCGCCGGCGATCGCGGCGATCTGCCAGCCCGCGAAGCGGTCGATCGTGAGCTCGCGCCATAGCTCGCGCTGGCGCTGGCGGTCGAAGCCGACCAGGTTGCGCCGCCACGCGTGATTCATCGCGTCGAACGCGAGCTGCGCGCCCTTGAGCCAGCCGCCGTCGAGACGCGCGAACAACGGGACCGGCTCGTCGGCGCCGAGGGCGCGCGACATGCCCAGCTCGATACGCGACGGCGCGACGACCGCGGTCGGGTCCACGCGCCGCCATTGGCCGTCGACGAGCACCTCGGTCCACGCGTGCGCGTCCGATTGGCGCACGATCAGGTAGAGGCCGCGCGGATTGATCTCGCCGCCCTGGTAGCCGGTCACCACGCGCGCGGGCACGCCGGCCGCGCGCATCAGCGCCGCGAAAGCGCCGGCGTAGTGCTCGCAGAATCCGCGCTGTGTCTCGAACAGGAACATGTCGACCGGGTCGTGGTCGAGCAGCGGCGGCGTGAGCGTGTAGACGAACGGCTTGGAGCGGAGCCAGTCGAGGCCGGCCGCGACCACGGCAGCGTCGTCGACGTGTTTCGTGCGCAGCTCGCGACCGAGCTCGAGCGTGCGCGGGTTCGCGCGCTGCGGCAGGCGCAGGAAGTCGCGACCTTCGTCCTCGTCGGCCGTGTAGCTCGTGCGCAGGACGGAAACCTGCGAGTAGCGCAGGACCTGGGACACGGTGGTGCGCGAAATCAGCTGCTGGTCGCGCGTGAGGAATGCGTAGGTGTCGGGGCGCTCGCCCGCGTCGTCGCCGGCCGGCCGCGGAAGGCTCGCGGGGAAATCGAGCGCGAACAGCCATGGCTTGCCGTGCGGCTCGAGCGTCACCGCGTACGAGATCCGCGCCGGCGTGACGCGCGCGAGCGTTCCGTTGCCGGGCCGTGCGACCATCGACCATTCGCGCCCGTCGAAGCGCCCGAGCACCGGCCCGCGCCAGTACCGCTGGGCGGCCGGCGGGACGAAGCCGTCGAAGTCGACGCGGAACGCGACCGCGTCGGAAAGGGAAAGCTCGCTGATCGACCCCGGCGCCATCGAGTCCGACAGTCCCGTCTGCGCGCCGGCGTCCGCAGGCATCCCCCACAGCGGCGCGGCGACGCGCGGGAACAGCACGAACAACACCGCGGCGATCGGGATGCCCTGCAGGATCATGCGTCCGGTGCGCCGCAGCGCCTGCATGGGCGTGCGCGCGAATGCGCTCGCCGGCGTGCGCGCGAGCGCGTCGAGCGTCGCGCCAAGCACGAGCAGCGCCGGCAGCGCGACCAGCGCCGCGGCCGGCGACTGGCTGCGGAAGAACGGCGTGACAAGGAGAAAGGAAGCAAGCGCGACCAGCAGCGTGCCGTCGCGCACCGTGCGCGTCTCGAGGAACTTGATGCCGACGAGGATGAACAGGAACGCGACCGAGGGATCGCGACCGAGCAGGTAGCCGTACGACGCGCGCACGAACAGGGCCGCGAGGACGGCGAAGATCACGAGCGTCCACGACGGAATGCGCGCCGGCGGCGCCTCGGGACGCAGCCGATCGCGTCGCAGGAGCGCGAAGCGCAGGCCGACGAGCAGCATCCCGAACGCGGCGATCCAGAGCGGCAGGTGCGGCGCCTGCGGCACCTGCGCGAGGAGGAGCAGTGCGCCCAGCCAGCGGATCTGCGTCGCGGTCAGCCGCGGCGACGCGTCGCGCGTGCGCGCGCGCCGGCGAAGCGCCATGGCGGTCACGCGCCCTCCTTCGGGAACATCGCGAGCATCGTGAGCGCCGCGCGGCGGTGGTTGCGGTCGCTCGCGACCGGCAGCGCGCCGCCGGGGATGCTCAGTGCGAACGGGCGTGCCGCGCGCTCGGAGGCGAGCACCCACGCGGTGAGTCGCGACAGGCGCGTCTCGGCGTCGAGCCCGCGCGGCAACCCGGCCCAGTCGAGCGTCAGCGGCCCGCCGCCGCCGGCACCGTCGAACTCCTTGGTGTACCAGCCCGCGCCGCGCGCGACCGCCTTCCACGCGATGCGCTGCAGCGGATCGCCGGGTTGGTACTCGCGCAGGCCCGCGAACTCGGACTCCTCGCCCTGGCCCGGCGCGGTCAGGTCCTGGCCGTGTGCGCCGCGGGGCAGCGGCGGCGCCCCGGGCTCGGGCTCCGGATACACGACCCCGGCCAGCGGGAAGTGCACGTACGACCATGCGCGCCACAGCCCGAGCGGTTGCGTCGACGAGAGCGTGACGCGGCCGAGCGCGAGCGGCCCGCGCACGGGCGCGTCGCGCTCGATCTTCAGGATCACCGACTCGCCGCCGGGGATGTCCGCGACGACCGGGACGGCGCCAGCGGCGACGAGCTCGACCGCTTCGCGCGTGCGCTCGCCGCCGCTCGCCGACAGCGTGAACGCGATGCGCCCGCCGGCGAACGTCTCGCTCGCGGCGAGCGGGCGCAGCTCGATTCCCGCGACGTTGCGAAACGCGTGCAGCAGCGCGGCCGCGACGAGCCCGGACAGCAGGAACGTGATCGCGAAGCCCAGCGACAGCGCGTAGTTGAGCGACGTGAGCAGCATGATCGCGAGCGTGCCGATCATCGTCCAGCCGCGCCGCGACGGCAGGATGTAGATGCGCGAGTGCTTGAGCACGACGCGCTCGCCGTCGGCGGGCGAGTGGCGGAAGAACCGCTGGCGCGCACGCGACCACGCGTGCGCCACCTGCGCGTGCGTCGCGGCAATCATGGGTTGGGAACGCCTATGGCAGCGGCACCGAGCGCAGCAGCGTCTGCGCCGTCAGCGCCCCCGCGCGTGCGCCGCCCGCGAGCCGGTGGCTCGCGACCGCGGGGAACACCGCCTGCACGTCCTCGGGCAGCACCATCGGCCGTCCGCCGACGAGCGCCCACGCGCGCGCGGCGTTGAGGAGCATGAGCCCGGCGCGCGGCGAGAGTCCGCGGCGTGCGCCGGTATCGGCTGTGCCCGCACCGCTCTGGTGGCCGCGCGATGCGGCGAGCAGCGCCTGCACGTAGTCGAGCAGCGCCGGCGACACGTGCATCGCGGTCGCCTCGCGCTGCCACTCGGCAAGCGTCGGCGCGTCGGCCAGCGGCGGGAGCTCGGCGATCCTCGCACGGCGATCGCCGCCGGCGAGGAGCTCGCGCTCGGACGACGCGTCCGGATAGCCGAGCTCGAGCGCCATCAGGAACCGGTCGAGCTGCGACTCGGGCAGCGGATACGCGCCGATCTGCTCGACCGGGTTCTGCGTCGCGATCACGAAGAACGGGTCGGGGAGCTTGCGCGTCTGGCCGTCGATCGAGACCTGGCGCTCCTCCATCGCCTCGAGCAGCGCGCTCTGCGTCTTCGGCGGCGCGCGATTGATCTCGTCGGCGAGCACGACGGAGTGGAACACGGGCCCCGGGTGGAAGCGGAACGTGCTCGAGCGCTCGTCGTAGATCGACACGCCGAGCACGTCGGCGGGCAACAGGTCGCTCGTGAACTGGACGCGCGCGTACTTGAGGCCGAGCGTGGCCGCCAGCGCCTGCGCGAGCGTCGACTTGCCGACGCCCGGGATGTCCTCGATCAGCAGGTGGCCGCGCGCGACCATGCAGGCCAGCGCGAGCTTGAGCGTGTCGTCCTTGCCGACGACGATGCGCCCGAGCTCGCGCAGGATCAGCGCTGCGCGTTGCGCGACAGGGACGATCTGGGAGGCGGAGCGGACGGTCATCGAGGGCCGGTAGGGGACGGGGGTCCCCGACTCTAGCCTCGAAGCGCCGCCCTCGTCATCCCCGGCGATCCTCCGCTACACTCCGTTCGGCGGGTCGCCGCTAGCGACTGGCGTCGCTTACCGGCGACGTGTCCGGTCCCGCCTGGAAGGCATCCCTGCCGTGGCCACCGCCTACATCACCCATCCTTCGTGCCTCAAGCACGACATGGGGCCCTACCACCCCGAGTGCCCCGACCGGCTGAACGCGATCGGCGATCGCATGATCGCCGCCGGGCTCGACGGGCATCTTAGCCGCCACACCTCGCCCGCGGCGACGCGCGAGCAGCTCCTGCGCGTCCACGGCGCGACCTACGTCGACGAGATCGAGCGCGCGAGCCCGCGCGAAGGCCTCGTGTATCTCGATCCGGACACCGCGCTCAACCCGCATTCGGTCGAGGCCGCGAAGCACGCCGCCGGCGCGGTCGTGCTCGCGACCGACCTCGTGATGAAGGGCGAGGTCGCGAACGCGTTCTGCGCGGTGCGTCCGCCCGGCCACCATGCCGAGCGCCGCCGCGCGATGGGCTTCTGCATCTTCAACAGCGTCGCGGTCGGCGCGATGCACGCGCTAGAAAAACATGGTTTGAAGCGGGTCGCGGTGATCGACTTCGACGTGCACCACGGCAACGGCACCGAGGACGCGTTCTCCGACGATCCGCGCGTGCTGATGGCGTCGATCTTCCAGTACCCGCTCTATCCGTATTCGGGCGTCGACAATCCGGCCGCCAACATGGTGAACGTGCCGCTGCCGGAAGGGACCGGGAGCGAAGGCTTCCGCCGCGCCGTGCAGGGCCGCTGGCTGCCGGCGCTCGACGAGTTCGAGCCGCAGATGATCTTCGTGTCGGCGGGATTCGATGCGCATCGCGACGACCCGCTCGCGGGCCTGCGCTTCGTCGACGACGACTACGCGTGGGTGACGCGCGAGCTTTGCGAGGTCGCGAAGAAGCACGCGCAGGGCCGCATCGTCTCGACGCTCGAGGGCGGCTACGCGCTGCCGGCGCTCGGGCGCAGCGCCGCCGAGCACGTCAAGGCCCTCATCGAGGCTTAAGGATGGAGCGACGCGACTTCCTCGGGGCGTGCAGCCTGATCGCCGGCGCAGCGCTGGCAACGGCCGGGGCGCCGCCCGCGAACGCGGCGCCGCGCTACTACCGGCGCGTCAAGCTGGTCGACATCCACGGCGTGCCGATCCGCGCGTCGCGACTGGTCGCCGAGACCAACTACGTGTTCCAGTACCCGTTCGCGGCGACGCCGTGCTTCCTGCTCAGATTGCCGAAGCCGGCGGCAACGCAGGCGAGCCTGCGGCGCGAGGACGGCAACCGCTACGACTGGTCGGGCGGCGTCGGTCCCGACCGCACGCTCGTCGCGTTCTCGGCGATCTGCGCGCACCGCCTCGCGTATCCGACGCGCGAGGTGTCATTCATCCGCTACCAGCGCAACCGATCGGCGACGTCCAGCGGGGCGGTCATCCACTGCTGCGCCGATCACAGCGTCTACGATCCCACCGAAGGCGCGCGCGTCGTGTCCGGCCCGGCGCCGCAGCCGCTCGCCGCGATCATGCTCGAGCACGATCGCGCCGCGGACGAGCTCTACGCGGTGGGCACGCTCGGCGCCGAGCAGTTCGACGCGTTCTTCGCCAAGTACGAGCTCAAGCTGGGCATCGAGTACGGCGGCAA
>DATBSV010000345.1:0-4417 GCA_036559685.1 Casimicrobiaceae bacterium | reverse complement strand
TAGCCGAACTGCTTCGGGTTCTTCTTGACCCACTCGGCGAGCTCGGCGTAGCTCTTCGGCGGCTGCTTGACGACCGCCGGGTTGTACGCGAACGCGATCTGGCTGTGGAACATCGGGATCACGTAGCCGTCGACGTTCTGGCCGAGCGCGTTCTTCGCCGAATCCCGCGTGGCCATCTTCCCGGCGGAGATTTCCTTGGTGTACGGCGCGAGCAGGCTCTCCTTGACCATCGTCGCGGCGCCGCGCTGGTGGACGACGGCGACGTCGGTATCCCACGCCGCGGTGCCGGCCTTCTGCTGCGCCGAGAGCTTCTCGTAGATCTTCTGCGAGCCCGCGTCGCCCGGGCCGGTGCCGACCGCGCGCACCTTGACGCCCGGGTTCAGCATCTCGAACTTCGGGGCCAGGTAGTTGTTGACGTAATCGACCATGTTCTGGTCGCCGGCGGTCACGACGTTGAGCGTCGTTTGAGCGACCGTCGGGATCGGTTTGCAGAGCACCGTGCCGGCTGCGACAAGCGCGATGCACAGCGGGATTCGGAGGGGGCGCATGGATGACTCCTGTGGTGGCGGGGACTTAAGGCTTGGCGCCGCTCTTCTAGGCGGCGGCCGGGAACACGAGCATCGCGTCGGGCGGAATCAGGACGCGAACGGGCGCGCCTTCGTCGCGGCGCTGCGGGTCCTCGACCCACACGTCGTCGCCGCCGGCGTGGATGCGGTAGCGGTACTGGGTGCCGAGATACACGCGCTGCGCGATCGTCCCGTCGATTGCGAGCGCGCCGGCCTCGGGCATGCTGCCGGGCGCGACCAGCGCCGCGCGGTCGGCGCGAAAATGCAGGCGAGCGCGCGTGCCGCCGTGCGATGCGGACGGCGGCCACGACCACGTGTCGCCGGCGCGCGCGACTTCGATGGCGTTGTCGGCGCCCATGAATCCGGCGACGAACGGGCTGACCGGGCGGTGGAACACCTCGTCGGGCGTGCCGAGCTGCGCGATGCGGCCGGCGTCGATGACCGCGATCCGGTCGGCGAGCGTCAATGCTTCCTCGCGGTCGTGCGTGACGTAGATCGCGGTGATGCCGACGCGTTTCTGCAGCGCGCGCAACTCGTGGCGCAGCTCGAGGCGCACGCGGTAGTCGAGGTTCGACATCGGCTCGTCGAGCAGCAGCACGGACGGGTCGACCGCGAGCGCGCGGCCGAGCGCGACGCGCTGCTTCTGCCCGCCCGACAGCGCAGCGATCGAGCGCTCGCCGTAGCCTTCGAGCTGCAGGAGCTTCAGCATCTCGCCGACGCGCTTCGCGATCGCGTCGCGCGTCTGGCCGCGCATGCGCAGGCCGTAGCCGATGTTGGCCGCGACGTTCATGTGCGGCCACAGCGCGTAGGACTGGAACATCATCGCCGTGCCGCGCGCCTCGGGCGGCAGGTGCGTGATGTCGCGCCCGTCGATGACGATGCGTCCCTCGTCGGGCATCACGAAGCCGGCGATCGAGCGCAGCAGCGTCGTCTTGCCGCAACCCGAGCTGCCGAGCAGCGCGACCAGCTCGCCCTTCGCGACGGTCAGGGTCACGCGGTCGAGCACGCGCGTGGCGCCGTACGAGACGCTCACGCTGTCCGCGTGGAGGTAGGGCGCGCTGGCGGGAGTTGCGGAGGAGGCGGGCATGCACGTCGGGGACGAAGCCTCGGCCCCGGAGGTGAACCGGTGATGATTGGCGCGTGACCTTCGCGTGTCAAGGCGCGGCGCAACGCCGCGAAAACGTCGTGACCCGGGGTGTATGCTACTGCACGGCGCGCGCGTCCGGCGCCCGGGGGAGAACGAGCCAAGGGAGAAGGCGATGGGATTGATCGATTTCGTGAAGGAAGCAGGCGAAAAGCTCTTCGGTCGCGGCAACGCGCAGGCGGCGACGACGGACCCCGGCAACGCGGCGAAGACCAAAGCCGCTAACGATGCGGCAGGCGACGCAATCGTCGCGTATATCAAGGCGCAGCACCTCAATGCGACCGGCCTGACCGTGACGTTCGACGGGGCGTCGTCGACCGTGAGCGTGTTCGGCGTGGCGCCCGACCAGGCGACGCGCGAGAAGATCGTCCTGTCGGCCGGCAACGTCGCCGGCGTCGCCAAGGTCAACGACATGATGAGCGTCGACCGCAGCGGGCCGGAGGCGCAGTACTACACGGTCAAGTCGGGCGACAACCTGAGCAAGATCAGCAAGCAGTTCTACGGCGACCCGAACCAGTACATGAAGATCTTCGAGGCGAACAAGCCGATGCTCTCGCACCCGGACAAGATCTATCCGGGGCAGAACCTGAGGATCCCGCCGAAGTGAGTCTGATGCTTCGTACGCTCGCCGCCCGTCGCCCGCTCGACGGGTCGGCGGCGTTGCGCGCGGGTCCCGGGGACGACGACGACGAAGAGGAAACGCCGATCGGCGATCCGGACGACGACGACGAGGGCGACGACTCGGACGACGACGACGATGACGACGAGGAGCCGCTCCGGTGCCTCCCGCGGCCGCCGAAGGGCCCGGGCGATGGGGAGGACGACGAGCTCCCGATGGGCGACCCGCCCGACGACGACCCGACCGACGATCCCGACGACGAGGACGAAGGCGAGGGCGACGAGGAGCCCCTGCAGGGCGAGAAGCCCTGTGGGTCAGGCTTCAGCCTGACGAAGTTCGTCCGGCTGAAGCCGGACCCACAAGCTCAATTGCAGCCGCGGAGCAGGTAGACGAGCAGCAGGATCGGGATCGGCACGCCGAGCAGCCAGGCGAGCACGTAGCCCCAGCGCCCGTACTGCCTGTCGATGAACGTGTAGCCGCTGCGCCTGGCGCGCCATGCGCCCGGATGCAGGATCGAGCGCGGCTTCGTCGGTTCCATCATGGCGGACTCCCTCGAGGTGACTGCCGCGATGGTCGTTGCCACGCTGCCGGACGTCCGTCGGTCCGGCGCCAGCGGCCGCGTAGGACGCCCGCCCGACTAGACCGCGTCCGCGAAGCGACGCGCGTACGCGACGCCGATCGGCGGAAGCTCGTCGCCGTCGAGCGCGGCGGTCGACTCGAGATGCGCCTCGGCCGCTTCGTGCGTGGCTCGGTGGATCGCGCGCGACACGGCATACGCGTCGGCGCCGGGCCAGTCGTCCGCGAGCACTTCGCGCGGCAGCTGCGGGTCGCGCAGCCGTACGCGCCGGTACGCGTGGACGAGCAGCGTGCGGATCGCGAACGCCTGCGCCGGCGCGGGCCGCGTCCGCTTCAGCGCGTCCGCCACGCCGGAAAAGCGCGCGAGGAAGCGCCGGTACTCGCCCGCGAGCGCGGAGAGGGCGTAGACGGTTTCCGAGCGCGCCGCGAGCCCCCCCAGCCCCACCACTTCCGCCTCGCGCGCCTCGAACCCGGTGACCGACCGCGAGACCCCGAGCGCCTCGACGATGCGCAGCGCCACGCCGTCGCGCCGCGCGGGACGCAGGAACACGCCGGGCGCGAACGCCGCGTAGCCTGCCCAGCCGAGCTCGTCGCGGAGGTGGCGCCGTGCCGCCGGCCCGAGGCCCTCGTGCGCGACCAGCGCCTCCCATTCGCCGTCCCACGGCTCGAACGGCACGTCGTACACGCGATGGAACGCGTGCGCGAACCGCGCCGCGCCTTCCGCAGTGACCCGGTAGCGGCTGCGGCGTCCGAGCGTCTCCGCCTCGAGCCAGCCGTCGCGCGTCACGCGGAACACCCCGGTGCGCACCGCGCGCTCGTTGATCCCGAAGCCCGCCAGGAGCCGGATCAGCGTCGCGAGCCACGCGCGGGCGCCGTGCGGCACCAGCGCGTCCCCGTACACGGTGATCAGCAGCGACGGGACGCGCGGCGCGTCGGCGGCGAGCTCGCGCTTGATCCACCGGGCGTACAACGCGGCGTCGGCCATCCCGATATGATACAGACTTTACATCAGATGGCGTAAACGCGTATCGTTTTGTCGCCACGCGGAGGAACCATGTACGCCCAGCTCGTCGACACCGGCCTCAAGAGAGTTGCAGAAGCGTCGGAACTGTCGGCGGAGGAGCGCGCGTTCCAGGCGCGCGTCGACGCCGACGTCAAGATCGAGCCCAAGGACTGGATGCCCGAGGCGTACCGCCGCACGCTCGTGCGTCAGATCCAGCAACACGCTCACTCCGAGATCGTCGGCATGCTGCCCGAGGGCAACTGGCTCACGCGCGCGCCGTCGCTCAAGCGCAAGGCGATCCTGATGGCGAAGATCCAGGACGAGGGCGGCCACGGCCTCTACCTGTACTCGGCCGCCGAGACGCTCGGCGTGTCGCGCGACGACCTGATCGACGACCTGCACGCCGGCAAGGTCAAGTACTCGTCGATCTTCAACTACCCGACGCTGAACTGGGCCGACATCGGCACGATCGGCTGGCTCGTCGACGGCGCGGCGATCATGAACCAGAT
>DATBSV010000344.1:0-3300 GCA_036559685.1 Casimicrobiaceae bacterium | reverse complement strand
CGAGCGCTTTCCGTCGCTCGTCGTCAAGCCGCTGCGCGGCAACGTCAACACGCGCCTGCGCAAGCTCGACGAGGGGCAGTACGACGCGATCATCCTCGCGGCCGCGGGCTTGAAGCGGCTCGGCCTCGGCGATCGCATCGCCGACTTGATCGATCCCGCCGACAGCCTCCCAGCGACCGGCCAAGGAGCGCTCGCGATCGAATGTCGCGCCGACCGCCCAGACCTCCTGGGCGCGCTCGGGCCGCTGGCCGATCGCGCGACGACGCTCGCGACGACGGCCGAGCGCGCGTTCTCGCGCGCGCTCGCGGGCAACTGCCACACGCCGCTCGCCGCGCACGCCGAATGGCTCGGCGACGTGCTGTGGCTGCGCGGGCTGGTCGCGAGCGCCGATGGCCGGGAGGTCATGCGCGGCGAGATCGAGGCGCCGCTCGACGATGTCGAGGCGGCGGACGCGCTGGGGGCCGAGCTTGCCGACGACTTCCTCGCGCGCGGCGCGGCGCGGCTCCTGACTGAATGAGCGGGCCGTTATCCGGCATCGCCGTCGTGGTCACGCGGCCGGCGCGGCAGGCGGCTCCGTTCGCGCAGCAGCTCGCGGCCCTCGGCGCGACGCCGATCGTGTGGCCCGCGATCATCATCCTGCCACCGTCCGACCCGGATGCGCTCGCCCGCACGCATGCATCGCTCGACCGCTACGACATAGCGTTCTTCGTCTCGGCGAACGCGGCCGAGTACGGCGCGCCGCCGGTCGGCCGCTGGCCGCGGCGCCTCAAGGCGTATGCGCCGGGACCCGGTACCGCGGCCGCGCTCGCCGCGGTAGGCGTTCCGTATCCGCGCATCCCCGATACGAGCCAGGACAGCGAAGGCTTGCTCGCGCTGCCGGAGCTGGCCGAGATGAAAGGCAAGCGCGCGATCATCTTCCGCGGACACAGCGGCCGCGAGCTTCTCGCGGAGACCCTGCGCGCGCGCGGCGCCGTGGTCGATACGGTCAGCTGCTACCGGCGCGCGGCGCCGGCAGGCGACGCGCGCGGGCTCCTCGACGCGCTTCGCTCGCATCGCGCGACGGCGCTGACGCTGACGTCGACGGAGGGTGTCGACAACCTCGTCGGCGCCGCCGGCGTCGGCGGCCGCGCCCAGCTCGCGCAGGTTCCTACGTTCGCGCCGCATGCGCGCATCGTCGAGCACGCGCGCGCGCTCGGCCTCGACGCGCGGCTCACGCCGGGCGGCGACGCGGGACTCATCGCCGGATTGTTAGAATGGGCGTCCCACCGCACGAAGTCTCCCGACTAGAAGGAATCGAGCGAATGTCCGCCCCGGATGTGATCGTCACCGCCCCGCTGCCGCCGTTCCTGTACGACCCGCTCAAGCGCGATTTCCGCACGCACGACTACTACCAGTCGGCGGAGAAGCCGGCGCTGCTCGCTGCCGAGTCGCCGCGCATCCGCGGCCTCGTGCAGGGCGGAGGCACCGTGACGCCGACGACGCTGCTCGACGCGCTGCCGAAGCTCGAGATCATCTCGGTGTTCGGCGTCGGCTACGACGGCGTGCCGATCGACTATTGCCGCAAGCGCGGCATCAAGGTCACCAACACGCCCGACGTGCTGACCGACGACGTCGCCGACGTCGCGGTGGGCCTGGTGCTGATGACCGGGCGCGGCTTCGCGAAGGCCGAGCGATTCACGCGCGCCGGCGAGTGGGAGAAGAAGGGCTTCGAGCTCGCGACCAAGCTCGGCGGCCGGAAAGTCGGCATCCTGGGTCTCGGCCGCATCGGCAAGGCGATCGCGCAACGTCTCGAGGCGATGGGCATGAAGATCGCCTACACCGGCCGCAAGGCGCAGCCCGGCGTGCACTACCGGTTCGTCCCCGACCTGAAAGCGCTCGCAGCGGAGTCGGACTTCCTGGTCGTCGCGTGTCCCGGTGGCCCGGCGACGAAGAACCTCGTGAACGCGGACGTGCTCGCGGCGCTCGGCAAGAAGGGCACGATCGTCAACATCGCGCGCGGCTCGATCATCGACGAGCCGGCGCTGGTCCACGCGCTCGAGGCCGGCGCGATCAAGGCGGCCGGCCTCGACGTGTTCGTCGACGAGCCGCACGTGCCGAAGGCGCTGCTCGCCATGGACAACGTCGTGCTGCTCCCGCACGTCGGCAGCGCCACGCACGAGACGCGCCAGGCGATGGGCGACCTGTGCAAGGCGAACCTCGACGCCTGGTTCGCCGGCAAGCCGCTGCTGACGCTGATCCCCGAGCTCCATTGATCCGCGTCGGCGTCGTCGGCGCCGGCCTGATCGGTCGGCGCCACATCGCGACGGCGATCGCATCGCCGGACGCCGAGCTCGTCGGCGTCGCCGACACGTTGCCGGCCGACGATCCCGCGGTCGCGTCGCTGCCTTGCCCCTACTTTCGGTCGCATCGCGACCTTCTCGCCCAGGCGAAGCCGGACGCGGTGGTCATCGCGACGCCCAACCGGCTGCACGTGCCGATGGGCATCGACTGCGCGCGCGCCGGCGTCGCGATCCTGCTTGAGAAGCCGGTCGCCGACACGGTTGAGCAAGCGTGCGACCTGCTGCGTGAGGCGAAGCACGCGAACGTGCCGATCCTGGTCGGTCACCACCGCCGGCATCATGCGCAGGCGCAGGAGGCGCGGCGCATCATCGCGAGCGGGCGGCTCGGCACGCTCGTCGGCGTCAGCCTCGTGTGGTCGACGCGGAAGGCGGACGCGTACTTCGACGCGACCTGGCGACGCACCGCGGGTGGCGGGCCGATCCTGATCAACCTGATCCACGAGATCGACATGCTGCGGCACCTCGTCGGCGAGATCGCGACGGTGTCGGGGCGCTCGAGCCGCGCGAATCGCGGCTTCGAGGTCGAGGACACCGCGGCCGCGGTGCTCACGTTCGCGAACGGCGCGCTCGGGACGATCCTGTGCAGCGATGCCGCGGCGAGTCCCTGGACGATCGAGCAGGGTTTGGGCGAAAGCCCGAGCTTTCCCTACTCGGGCGAGAACGCGTACCGCATCGTCGGCACCGCGGGCGCCCTCGAGTTTCCGGTGCTGCGGGTCTGGTCGTACCGCGATGCCGCGCACGCGAACTGGAACGGGCCGATCGCCGCGGAGGCGGTCAAGACGTTCGACCGCGATCCCTATGTCGAGCAGGTCCGCCACCTGCGGGCGGTGATCGAGGGGCGCGAATCCCCGCTCGTGTCCGGCGTCGATGGAACGCGGACGCTCGCGGCGACGCTCGCGGTGCGGGCCTCCGCGGACCGGGGCGTGCCGGTCGACCTCGCTCGCGACTACGCCGCGATCGA
>DATBSV010000343.1:0-4389 GCA_036559685.1 Casimicrobiaceae bacterium | reverse complement strand
CGTTCAAGGCCATCCTGATCAAGCTTGCGTACGCGGCCGCGCCGGTCGACGCGATCACGCTGCTCGCACTGCGCATGCTCTACTCGGCGCCGTTCTTCATCGCGATGGCGTGGTGGGCGGGACGCGGCGCCGCGCCGATCGGGCGGCGCGACTGGCTCGCAATCGCGGGGCTCGGCTTCCTCGGGTACTACCTCGCGAGCCTGCTCGACTTCATGGGGCTGCGCTACGTCACCGCGTCGCTCGAGCGCCTGGTCCTGTACCTGTACCCGACGATGGTCGTGCTGCTCTCCGCGATGTTCCTGGGCAAGCCGGTGACGCGGCGCGCCGTCGCGGCCCTCGTGCTCTCGTACTTGGGGATCGCGCTCGTGTTCCGGCACGACGCGGCGATCGCCGGCGACGCGACCGCGACGCTGATCGGCGGCGCGCTCGTGTTCGCGAGCGCGTTCTGCTACGCGATCTACCTGGTCGCGGCCGGCGGCGTCATCGGCCGCATCGGCTCCATGCGCTTCATCGCGCTCGCGATGCTCGTGTCGACCGCGTTCGTGCTGGCGCACTTTGCGCTCGCGCAGCCGCTTCGCGCGCTGGACGTGCCCTCGTCGATCCACGGCCTGTCGCTCGCGATGGCGATCGGCTCGACCGTCGTGCCGACCTGGCTCGTCGCCGAGGCGATCCGGCGGCTCGGCGCGAACCGCACCTCGCTCGTCGGCTCGCTCGGCCCGGTGTTCACGATCGCGCTCGGCGCGCTCATGCTCGACGAGCCGCTGCACGCGATCCAGCTCGCCGGCGCCGCGCTGGTGCTCGGCGGCGTCGCGATCATCACGCTGCGGCCGCGCGCGACCTGAGGACGCCGGGGCGTAAAATGGGGGCGCTCCATCGGCCCTTCGAGGAATTCGCCATGCCCCCCGACACCATCGAGCGCAACCTGCCCGCGCTGAAGGATCCCGCGCTCCTGCGCCAGCAATGCCTCGTCGACGGCACGTGGATCGACGCCGATGGCACGCGCACGTTCGTCGTGCGCAATCCCGCGACCGGCCGCACGATCGGCACCGCGCCGGACCTCGGCGCCGCCGAGACGCGCCGCGCGATCGCGGCCGCGGAGCGCGCGTTCCCCGCGTGGGCCGCGAAGACCGCGAAGGAGCGCAGCAACGTGCTGCGCCGCTGGTTCGAGCTGATGATGGCGAACGTCGACGACCTCGCGCTGATCCTGACCACCGAGCAGGGCAAGCCGCTGGCCGAGTCGAAGGGCGAGGTGACGATCGGCGCCGCGTACGTCGAGTGGTTCGCCGAGGAGGCGCGCCGCATCTACGGCGACGTGATCCCGACCAACGCGCCCGATCGCCGCCTGGTCGTGCTCAAGCAGCCGGTCGGCGTGTGCGCGGCGATCACGCCGTGGAACTTCCCGTGCTCGATGATCGCGCGCAAGGTCTCGCCGGCGCTCGCCGCCGGGTGCACGGTCGTCATCAAGCCGGCCGAGGCGACGCCGTACTCGGCGCTCGCGCTCGCCGAGCTCGCGCAGCGCGCGGGCTTCCCGCCCGGCGTGCTGAACGTCGTCACCGGCGACGCGCCCGCGATCGGCGGCGAGATGTGCGCGAACCCGACCGTGCGCAAGCTCTCGTTCACCGGCTCGACGGAGGTCGGGCGCATCCTGATGAAGCAGGTCGCGCCGACGATCAAGAAGCTGTCGCTCGAGCTCGGCGGCAACGCGCCGTTCGTCGTGTTCGACGACGCCGACCTCGACGCGGCGGCGGACGGCGCCATCGTGTCCAAGTACCGCAACTCGGGGCAGACCTGCGTTTGCGCCAACCGCTTCCTCGTGCACGACAAGGTCTACGACGCGTTCGCGGCGAAGCTCGCCGAGCGCGTCCGCAAGCTCAAGGTCGGCCCGGGGACCGAGCCCGGCGTCATGCAGGGGCCGCTCATCAACGAGGACGCCGTGACGAAGGTCGAGGACCACATCCGCGACGCCAAGGCGCACGGCGCGAAGGTCCTCGCCGGTGGCAAGCGCCACGCGCTGGGCGGCACGTTCTTCGAGCCGACCGTGCTGACCGAGGTGACGCGCGATGCGAAGATCTTCCGCGAGGAGACCTTCGGCCCGGTCGCGCCGCTGATCCGGTTCAAGACCGATGCGGAGGCGATCGAGCTCGCCAACGCCACCGAGTTCGGGCTCGCGTCGTATTTCTACGCGCGCGACCTCGCCCGCGTGTGGCGCGTCGCCGAGGGACTCGAGTACGGGATGGTCGGCGTCAACACCGGCCTCATCACGACCGAGGTCGCGCCGTTCGGCGGCGTCAAGCAGTCGGGGCTCGGACGCGAGGGCTCGCGGTACGGGATCGACGAGTACGTCGAGATCAAGTACGTCGCGTTCGGCGGGCTCTAGCGGTCCTCGTTCGACGCGTCGGATTCCTGCTGCGCGGCGACCGGCGCCTTGCCGGCGAACTTGATCGCCTCGGCGGCTTCCTCGGGCGCGCGCAGCGGCATCAGCGCGACGATCGCGACGACGAGCAGGATCGCGTAGATCGCGACCGTGTCCGCCAGGTTGCGCGGCAGGCGGGGGTCGTTCTCGGGCTGGTGCGAGTTCATTCAGTCTCCACGGGGTGGATCGGTGGAGACAGCGTGCGCGCGCCGGGGACTCCACCGGTAACGCGCGTTCCACGCCGTGCATGAAGAAAATTCGCCCGCCGCGGCTCGCGTGTATGCGAGCGTCCGACAGAGAACCTACAAAGCCAGCGGTGTCAGCGCGGCGCGCCGTCGGTCCGGCGCTGGCGCTCGACCTGCCGCTCGAATTCGGCGGCCTTGAGCGTCAGGTACTCGCCGCGCTCGAGCTCACGGAGCTGGTCGGCGTGGCGCTCGGTCAGGTCGTGGAAGCGCTCGAACCGCGCGCGATCGCGTTGCGCGGCCAAGCGCGTGTCGAGGTAGGCCTGCACGGCCAGCAGCTGGCGCATCGCGTTGCGCTCGACGATGCCGCGGATGCCGCTGACGTAGACGGGACGTCCGTCCCGATCCTTGCCCACGACCGTGAAGCCCGTCTTGCCCGCGCCGACGGTCGCGAGGTAGCCGGCGGTCGCGAGCTTGCTTTCGAGCGAAGGGCGGTATGCATAGCGCACGACCACGCGCGTCGTGCGCTCGCCGGCCGGCTCGGCGCTGATCGCGAACTCGTAGTCGCGCGTCTTGAGCGGGCCGCTCGAGGCGTTGAGGCGGATCTCGACGCGCTGGGGCGTCACCGTGGGCGCTGCGAACGTGTAGCGGATCGGATAGGCGTCCTCGAGCGTCGAGCCGCGCTTCGGCCCGGCGAACAGGACGACGCGCTCGCCGTCGGGACCGTGCTCGCAAATGCAGCCCTTGACGTTCGGATGCAGGATCGCGAACGCACACCATTCGCGCGACGCGGCGAGCGCCTGCGATACCTCGGCGAACGGATGCTCGATGCGCGCGCGGATCTCGCCGACGAAGCGGCCGTCGCGCTCGCCCGAATCGACCTCGGGCAGCAGCGCCGACTCGGGCGGCTCGGCGACGACGGGGCCGGCGGCCAGCGCAAACGCGAGCGCGAGCGCCGCGGCAAGGGCGCGCGGGTCGACGTTCATCGGCCGCTCGGATTCCATCTCGCCATCATCGCCCCGCACGGGACCGCGCGGGTGCCTCGTCTTCCGCGGCCGGCGGCCGGACTATTCGCGTCCGGTGGGACCCCTGGCCGCGGCGTCGCCGCTCACCAGCCGGTCGGGAGCTTGCGCAGGACCGTGATCGTGCGGTCCTCGATCGCGAGGTAGCCGCCCGCGACGAGGTCCTTGAACAGCTTTCCGATCATGTCGCGCGACGCGCCGACGCGCTCGGCGATCGCCTGCTGGGTCAGCTTCTCCGGAACCGTCGCGGTGCCGTCCTCGTTCGCAACGGCGAGCGTGTTCAACAGGCGCACCAGCCGCCCGTAGACGTCGGTGAGCGCGAGGCTCTTCACGTCCTCGGTCGTCGCGCGCACCCGGTTGATGAGCTTCTCGATCAGGTGCAGCGCGAAGTCCGGGTTCTTGAGGATGAACTCGCGAAACTGCTCGCGATGGACGACCGCGCACACGGTCGGGTCGATCGTGACGACGGATGCCGAGCGCACGCCGCCGTCGAGCGTCATCTCGCCGACGTACTCGCCGGGGCCGTGGAACGCGATCGCGAACTCGCGACCCTGCGCGTTGCTCGCGTACACCTTCACGCGGCCCGACAGCACGATGTAGAGCCCGTCGCCGGAGTCGCCTTCGTGGATCAGCACCGTGTTCTTCGGGAACGTGCGCACGATGCCGGTCTCGGCGATCGCGCGGAGCGTGGCCTCCTCGAGCGGCGAGAACGGGTCCTGCGGGATCGGCGGCGCGGTCACGGTCGGAAGGTCCGGACGGGCAATCGGTGATT
>DATBSV010000342.1:0-3114 GCA_036559685.1 Casimicrobiaceae bacterium | reverse complement strand
ACGAAGCCGACGCAGGGCGCGGTGCAGCGCTGGATCTGGTGCAGCATGCAGGGGCGCGAGCGATTCTGGAACACGGAAGGCTCGCATGTGCGCAGCATGAACACCTTCTGAAGCGTGGCCATGCCGTCGCGCACCGCGGCCGCGCTCGGGAACGGCCCGAAGTAGCGGTTCCGCTTGTCGAGCGTTCCGCGATGGAAGCGCAGCTGCGGGAACGCCTCGCCGGTCATGCACAGGTACGGATAGCTCTTGTCGTCGCGGTAGAGGACGTTGTAGCGCGGCTCGAGCGCCTTGATCAGGTTGTTCTCGAGCAGCAGCGCCTCGCCCTCCGAGCGCGCGACCGTCGTCTCGACGCGCGCGATCTGGCCGACCATCGCCGCGATGCGCGGCTCGTGCTCGGTCTTCTGGAAGTAGTTGGCGACGCGCTTGCGCAGGTCGCGCGCCTTGCCGACGTAGAGCGCGCCGCCGGCCGCGTCGAACATCCGGTAGACGCCAGGGAGGTTCGGCAGCGACTTGAGCAGCTCCGCGACGTCGAGCGAGGCCTTCTCGCGGTCGACGCTCACCGTGCGCTGGTTGAGGCGCGATACCTTCGCCATAGTCAGTCCGCCGGCGCGTCGCGCCCGAGATGTGCCGCGACGTCGCGGAACACGGCGCGGAACATCGCGCGCGTGAGGCGTCCGGTGTTGGTGTTGTAGCGGCTGCAATGGTAGCTGTCGAAGAGCGTGAGCCCGGCCCCGACCGCGTGTCGCGCGCCGTGCGCGAACGGGTGCAGGCGCAGGGGCAATCCGAGCACGCGCAGCACCGAATCGTGCGCGATGCGGCCCAGCGCGAGGAGCACGGCGCCGCCCGGAAGCGCGGCGACGTCGACCGCGAGGTAGCGGCTGCACGTCGTGATCTCCATCGGCAGCGGCTTGTTGGCGGGCGGCAGGCATTTGACCGCGTTGCTGATCCGGCAGCCGCTCAGGGAGAGGCCGTCGTCGCGCGACACCGCGACCGGCCGGTTGGCAAAACCGAAGTCGTGCAACGTCTCGTACAGCAGGATCCCGGCGTAGTCGCCGGTGAACGCGCGACCGGTCGCGTTCGCGCCGTGCATCCCGGGCGCGAGCCCGACGATCAGGAGCGGCGCGCCGATCGGCCCGAACGGCGGCACCGGCAGGCACCAGTAGTCGGGATTCTCGCGCTTGACCTGGTCGAGGAACTTCGCGAGGCGCGGGCAGCGCCGGCACGCGTAATCGTAATCGGGCGCCGGCTCGGGCAGAATGGCGGCTTCGTTCACGGCGCGCATCGGCGTATTTTACGGCCGGACCGCGAGCCTCCCTTGTTGCCTACCGAATCGCACCTCGAGACCTTCTCGCGGCTCCCCGCGTCGCGCACGCGCAAGCCGCCGCTGCTGTTCGTCCACGGCGCCTACGTCGACGGCTGGTGCTGGACGCCCTATTTCCTGCCGTGGTTCGCCGCGCAGGGCTGGCCCGCGCACGCGCTGTCGCTGCGCGGCCACGGCCAGAGCGATGGCGCCGGCATGCTGTTCGCGAGCGGGCTCGACGACTACGCGGCGGACGTCGAGCGCGTCGCCGCGACCTTGAAGGAGCCGCCCGTGCTGATCGGCCACTCGATGGGCGCGGCGGTCGTCGAGCGCATGCTCGCGATGCACCCGCTCCGCGCGGCGGTCCTGCTCGCGCCGGTCCCGCCGACCGGGATCATCCCGGTCGCGGGGCGCCTCGCGATGGAGCGCCCCGATTACCTCGCCCATATGGTCGGGTTCGATCCGGCTCGGCTCTCGACCGACGTGCTCGACGTGCTCCGCCCGTACTATTTCAGCGACAAGGTCGATCCTGCGATCCTCGCCGAGTCGGTGCGGCACCTCGGCGCCGAGTCGTCGCGTGCGATGCTCGACCTGTCGCTGCGGCTGCACTGGCTCAAGCCGGAGCGCAACGGCACGAAGCTGATGGTGATCGGCGCGGGCGGCGACCGCATCTCGACGCCCGAGGACGTCGAGGCGACGGCGCGGCACCACGACGTCAGCGCCACGATCGTATCGGGACCTGCGCACATGATGATGCTGGACCGCGAGTGGAAGCGCGTCGCGCAGCCGATCGCGCGCTGGCTTGCGACGCTGCACGCCTGACGGCCGGGGTCAGCCGCTGGCGGTGCGCTTGCGCAGGAACTCGACGAACTTGTCCGGCGGCAGCGGCTTGCTGACCCAGAAGCCCTGGAAGCAGTGGCAGCCGCGCGCATCTAGGAACTCGAGCTGCTCGCGCGTCCCCACGCCCTCGGCGACGACCTTGAGGCCCAGGCCGCGCGCGAGGCCGATGATCGCCTCGGTGATCGCGGCGTCGCCCGGGTCGGTCTCGAGGTCGGCGATGAACGAGATGTCGATCTTGAGCGTGTCGATCGGGAAGTGCTTGAGGTGGGTCAGCGACGAGTAGCCGGTGCCGAAGTCGTCGATCGCCACCTTGAAGCCGTGGTCGCGCAGCTGGTGCAGCACGCGGCGGATCGCATCGAGGTCGTGCAGCAGGCTCGTCTCGGTGACCTCGAGCTCGAGCCACGACGACTCGCACCCGGCCTCGCGAACGATGTCGACGATGCGCTGCGCGAGGTCCTCGCGATAGAACTGGCGCGCCGACAGGTTCACCGACACGTTGAGCGGCAGGCCCATGCGGCGCCATTCCGCGACCTTCGCGGCTGCGGTGCGCAGCACCCATTCGCCGAGCGAGTGGATCAGGCCCGCTTCCTCGGCCAGCGGCACGAACACCTGCGGCGGCACGTCGCCGTGCTCGGGATCGCTCCAGCGCAGCAGCGCCTCGGCGCCCACCACCGAGCGGTCGGCGATGCTGACCACCGGCTGGTAGTGCAGCTCGAGCAGCCCTTCCTTGAGCGCCGCGCGCAGCGCCGTCTCCAGCGTGTGCTGCTTGAGACGGCGCTCCGCCAGGTTGGTGTCGAGGAACTGGTAGGTGTTGCGCCCGAGCTCCTTCGACCGGTACATCGCGACGTCGGCGTGCTTGAGCAGCTCGTCGGGATCGTCGGAGTCGTCCGGATACACCGAGATGCCGATCGACGAGGTCACGTAGATGTCGTGCTCCTCGACCTTGAAGGGCTGCGCGATCGCGTCGAGCAGCT
>DATBSV010000341.1:0-4115 GCA_036559685.1 Casimicrobiaceae bacterium | reverse complement strand
CCGCGGTCGCGCAGGCGCCGCAGGTCGCGATCCCGCTCGAGATCGCCTGTCGCGGCGACGCGCCGTACTGGCAGCTCGACGCCGGCCGCGCGACCGGCACGCTCAAGCGAGCCGGCGGCCAGGCGAAGCAGCAGCTCGAGCTTCGCGGCGAGCTATCCCACATCGACGGCGTCGCGCCGCCAGCGCTGGTGTGGCGCGGCAGCTCGACCCACCTGCCGGCCGAGGTCATCGTCGTCACCGCACGCGAGCTGGCGTGCACGGCCGGCGACAAGTCGGCCGGCTGGCAGGCGATCGCGTCGCTCCGCACCGGCGAGACGCTGCCCGGCTGCTGCGCGGTCAGGCGCGGCTACGACGCGACGAAGGCGCCGCTCGCGTCGTTCGGCACGAAGCCCACGTCCGACTGGTCGCGCCGCTTCCCGGACCTCGCCGCGTCGATCCAGCGCTGCGTCAACGACGGCGGCGTGAGCGTGCGCGAGGTAGCGAAGGCATGGGGCCTCGACGCCGACACCGTCGCGGTGCGCATGACCGGCATCGACGGCAAGGCATGGCAGTGCACGGCGACGGGCCGCGCGCGCCCGAAAGTCGCGCCGGTCGCCGCGAGCGATCCCGCGCCCGAGGGCGCGAACGCGCCTGTCTACTACCCGCCCCGCGTCGAGCCGATCGTCGCGTGCGGCAAGCTCGAGCGCATCGCCGCCGCCGGTCCGCGCGCGCGGACCGAGGGCTGGCTGCACTACGGTCGCTGCTGAACAGTGTGATCCCCCCGGAGCGTGCTTCGCACGCCGCCCCCCAAGGGGGCACGGCGCCCTTGGGGCGGCCCGGCGGGCGCCGTCAACCTAACGTCGACTTGAAGAAGTCGAGCGTGCGGCCCCACGCGAGCTTCGCGGCCGCCTCGTTGTAGCGCACGCCGGCGGTGTCGTTGTTGAACGCGTGCTGGGCGCCGTCGTAGACGTAGTAGCGGTAGTCGACGCCCGCCGCCTTGAGCGCGGCCTCGAAGTCGGGGATGCCTGCGTTGATGCGCGGGTCGCTGCCCGCGTAGTGCATCAGCATCTTCGCCTTGATCTTCGGCACGTCGGCGCTCGCGGGCACGTCGCCGTAGAACGGGACCGCCGCATTGAGCTTCGGCGCGGCCGTGGCGAGGGTGTTGACCATCCCGCCGCCCCAGCAGAAGCCGACCGCGCCGACCTTGCCGTTCGAATCCGGACGCGCGAGCAGCCAGTCGCCGACCGCGACGAGATCCGCGACGGCGACGTTGCGATCGACGCGCGTGTGCATGTCGCGCGCCTTGTCCTCGTCGGCCGGCGTGCCGCCCTGCGGCGACAGCATGTCGACGCCCACCGCCGTGTGGCCCGCTAGCGCGAGCCTGCGCGCAACGTCCTCCGCGTGCGGATTGAGGCCGCGGTTCTCGTGGATGACGATGACGCCCGCGCGCTTCGCCGTGCCGTCCTTCGGCGCAGCGACGTAGGCGCGCATCGTTCCGCTCGGCACCTTGATGTCGGTCTTGCCGGCGACGACGCGCGCGTCGTTGGGCTCGACGATTGCCGCTCGCGCGTAGTTGTTCTCGAGCAGCGGCAGCAGCGCCGAGGCCGCGGTCGTTCCGCCCGCGAGCAATGCGAGGCGCTCGAGGAACGTGCGTCGCGGCAGCGGCGCATGCGTGTATTCGTCGTACAGCGCGATGATGCGGGGATCCATCAGGCCTCCAGTAGTCGGTCGATGCGGTGCCTTACGCGGTCGCCGGACGCGGCGTGCGATGCGTGAGCCACGCGAACACGCACGCGAGGACCGCACCGGCGAGCAGGTGTTTGACGTTGTGGCCGCTGACGAGTTCACCCGTCGCGGCCCACACCGCGCGATCGTACCGTTCGCAGAGCGTCATCGCCACGTCCAGCGCGATCGCGCTCCACAGCCAGCCCGCGCCGCGCGTGCGGCCCGGGCGCAGGATCAGCAGCACGACGATCGCCGCGCCGGTGCCTACGCGCACGACCGCGTAGAGCGTCAGGTCGCCGGTCGCGGCCCACCACGCGACGCTCGCGACACCGACGGCACCGAAGGGCAGCAGCGCTTCCCGCGCGAACCGCGCGTCGACGCGGTCGGCGATCACGAGCGCGAGGAGCGACGCCATCACGATCGCCATCGGCAGGCGGTCCCACACGAGCGTCGCATCCGACGGCGCGAGGTGGTACCACGCCGAGCCGAGCGCGGTGGCGATCGTCGCGGCGACGAATACACGCCATGCGAGCCGCTCGTCGGCGTCGGCGCGCAGCTTCGGGCCGAGCGTCGCGCCCCAAAGGCCGGCGGCGAGGATCGCGAGATTAGTGAGCACGTCGCCGGCACGCGGGATCGGGCCGAGGCGCCGCGTGTCGGCGAGGTCGTGGTACGACGCCCACTGCGCCAGCGGCCCCAGCACGACGCGCAGGAGCGCGAACAGCACGAGCGCGACGGCGGCCAGCGCCCACGCCTGGCGACGCACGCGCGAGCGCGCGAGCGGCGAGGTCACTGCAGGCGCGGCTTGTGCAGCATCGCGTCGCGGTCGACCGATTCGACCTGCACGCGCCGCGCCTGTCCGTCACGCACGATCGTCAGCGGCACCGTGACGCCCGCGGCGCCTTGCCGCCACAGCACGCGCCAGGTGTGCGCGACCTGGACGACCGGCTGGTCGGCGAGCGCGGCGATCTGGTCGCCGGGCTTGAGGCCCGCGCTCGCCGCCGGGCCGTCCGGGGCGACGTCCTGCACGACGACGCGGCCGTCCTCGTCGTGCAGGTAGACGCCGAGCCACGGCCGCGGCGCGGCGTCGCGGCGCCCGCGGCTCAAAAGATCGCCGAGGATCGGCTCGAGCAGCTCGCTCGGCACGAACATGTTGCCGCGCGTCGTGTCGCCGTCGATCACCTGCTGCACGAAAAGCGAGCCGATGCCGACGAGCCGTCCGCGCCCGTCGACGAGCGCGGCGCCGCTCCAGGCCGGGTGCAGCGGGGCGGTGAACAGCGCCTCGTCGAGCAGGTATTCCCAGTAGCCGGCGAACTCGTGCTTCGCCACCAGTCGCGCGGACAGCGCGTGATGGCGCCCGCCGTGCGAGATTGCGTTCACCGTGTCGCCCGGCGACAGCGCACCCGCGCTCCCGCGCGGCAGCGGCGCCACGCCGAGCTCGCCGAGCGGCTGCACGAGGCCCAAGCCGGACGCGAAGTCGATCGCGATCGGATGGGCGTCGACGACGCGGCCGTCGCGCGTCGTCAGCTTGACGCCGGACGCCTCGGTGACGAGGTAGCCGATCGTGAGCGCAAGGCCGTCCTCGCGGATGACGACCGCGCTGCCCGTGCGGTCGGTCCCGAGGATGGGCGCGGTGAACGCGTCGTCAGGGATCTCGGCGTCCAGCGCGACGACCGCGGATAGCGCTCGCTCCAGGTCGAAGCGCGCCGCGTCGGCGTCGGGTTGGAACTCGGGCGGGAACGCCCATTCCTCCTGGTTTTCCATGGTCTCTCCTCGCGCCTCGTTCGACCGCGCGCCCGAGCCATCGTTCAGAGCGCCAGCGTCCCGTGATGCCGCACGACGATCGTCGGATCGACGTGCACCGCGTACCCCAGCTTGCGCAGCGTCGCACAGGCCCAGTAGTCTTCCGACAGGTACTCGCCGTCCGCCACGCCGACGCGGAAGACATCGTAGTGCACGCGCGTCGCGGCGTCGCCGGTCATCGTCGACGCGCGATCGTAGACGCGGCCGTCGCGCTTCGCCTCGTCGACCAGCGCGTCGACCGCGCGGCGCGACAGCAGCAGCACCGCGGTGCCGACTCGGTCGACCAGCGTCAGCGCCCCGGACTCGCCGACGGTGCGGCCCACGTTGAAGATCCGCTCGCCCGACGGACCGAGCCCCTTGAGCGGCACCGGCGCCGCGATCACGTCGCGTCCGTGCCCGAGCAGGCGCCGGATGCCGGCGGCCGGAACGCCGATGTCCGCGTCGAGGAACAGGAGGTGCGTGAACGCCGGTCGCGCGTGGAACGACGAGATGAGCGCGTTGCGCGCCCGCGTGATCAGGCTCTCGTTGCCCATCCCGACCAGCGTGAAGTCGATCCCGGCCCCGCGCAATTCGAGCAGCGAAAGGGTGTAGTCGAGATGCACCATGCCGCC
>DATBSV010000340.1:0-8624 GCA_036559685.1 Casimicrobiaceae bacterium | reverse complement strand
AACCTCGCGGTCCTCGTCGTCCTGTCGGTCGTGCTGAAGCTGCTCGGCCTCGACCAGGCGATGTACTCGCAGACCGGCCTCGACTACGGCGCGCTGCTCGCGTTCTCGGCGGTCGTCGGCTTCACCGGGTCGATCATCTCGCTCCTGATGTCGAAGTCGATGGCGAAGTGGTCGACTGGTGCGCACGTGATCGACCAGCCGTCCAACGAGGCCGAGGCGTGGCTGGTCGAGACCGTGCGCAAGCTCGCGCAGCGGGCGAACATCGGCATGCCCGAGGTCGCGATCTACGAAGGCGACGCCAACGCGTTCGCCACCGGCGCGTTCAAGAACTCGGCGCTCGTCGCCGTCTCGACCGGCCTCCTGCAGCAGATGAACAAGGAAGAGGTCGAGGCCGTGCTCGGCCACGAGATCGCGCACGTCGCCAACGGCGACATGGTCACGCTCACGCTGATCCAGGGCGTCCTCAACACGTTCGTCGTGTTCTTCTCGCGCGTCGTCGGCACGCTCGTCGACAAGGCGGTGTTCCGCAGCGAGCGCGGCAGCGGCCCCGGCTACTTCATCACCGTGATGGTGTCCCAGATCGTGTTCGGCATCCTCGCGTCGATGATCGTCGCGTGGTTCTCGCGCCAGCGCGAGTTCCGCGCCGACGCCGGCAGCGCGAAGTTCCTGAGCTCCCCGCGGCCGATGGTGAACGCGCTGAAGCGGCTCGCCGGGCTCCAGCCGGGCGCGCTGCCCCAGACGCTGCAGGCGTTCGGCATCACCGAAGGGAACCGGTTCATGGCGCTCTTCTCGTCGCACCCGCCGCTCGAGACCCGCATCGCGGCGCTCGAGTCCGGTAGCGCTGGCAGGCCCTAGGCGCCGAACGACAGCGCGGCGCCCGGCGGCGGGCGCCCGAGCGCTGCGTTGACCATCCCCCAGTGCATCGCCTCGTCGGCGGCGACGCGCGCCGCGAGCTTCGCGAGCGCGCGATCCCGCAGCGCGGGCACCATCCGGACGTACGCGCTCGCCGCGAAGCGCTCGCAGCGCGCCGCGAGGTCGAGCGCATCGGCCTCGCGCGCGAGGGCGACCGCATCGTCCGCGTGCGCACCCGGGACCTCGGCCGGGACGCCGCCGAGCGCGCGGATCGTCGCCACGAGCAGCTCGCGGTGCGCGCGGTGATCCGCGGCGCAGCGGGCCGCGAGGTCCTGCCTGGCGGGGGCCAGCAGGCCGCACGACGCGGCCCGGCGGTACGCGGCAAGCGTCTCGAGCTCGATCGCGAGCATCGCGTTCAGCACCGCGACGTCGCCGGCGCCGACCGGCGCCTCGCCGCGGGCGGCGAAGGCGGGCAGGGCCGCGGCGCCAAGGCAGGTCGCGACGAACGTGCGGCGCGGTCGGGAAGGGGTCATGCGCCTCGGTACGGCGCGTGGCGGCCGGCGGATGCAGCGCGTATAGTCGCGCTCCTTGTGATCGATCTCCATGCCGGGAAATCGTCGAACTCGCAGCGCGTGTCGATCGTGCTCGAGGAATGCGGGCTGCCGTACCGCGTGCACCGCTACTCGCTGATGGACGGCGAGCACAAGACGCCGGCGTTCGCGGCGCTCAACCCGGCCGGGATGGTGCCGGTGATCGTCGACGACGACGGCCCCGGCGGATCACCCATCACGCTCACGCAATCGGGGGCGATCGCCGTCTACCTCGCCGAGAAGGCCGGACGCTTCGTGCCGCGCGACGCGCTGGCGCGCACGCGCGTCCTCGAATGGATGGCGTTCACGACGAGCGACATCGTGGGCGCGTCCGCCGGCATCTTCGTCAATACAGCGATCCTGCCCGACCGCTCGCCCGCGAACGTCGCGTTCTACGAGGAGCGCCTGCTGCGCTACCTGCGTGTCGCCGACGCGCGGCTCGCCGGGCGCGAGTGGCTCGCGGACGAGCTCTCCGTCGCCGACTTCTCGCTCTACCCGGTCGTGGCGGTGCGCGCGTCGCTGATCGAGCGCTCGGACGGCATGACGCATCTCGAGCGTTGGCGCGACGAGCTCGCCGCGCGCCCCGCGGTCGATCGCGGCATGAAGGCGTTCGACTGAGCGTCGCTGCGTGGCGACAGGGCTGCGGGGAAACCCCAATGGCCATCCCGGTTGCGCGGGCATGAAGGAACTCTAGGCCCCCTTGACGGGTCTTTCGGCTTTCCGCATCGAGGAGTTTGAAGCCCCATGACGTACCGACCGACTCTCCGCATCCTGGCCGCGTCGATCGCGCTCGCGCTGGCGGGCGCCGTGCACGCGCAGGCCCCCGCAGCGCCGTCGACGGCGCCCGCACCGGTGCCCGCAACGGTTACCCCGCCCGCAACGACAACCACGCCAGCAACGACCACCACGCCCGCGCCCGCGGCGACGCCCAAGGCAGACAAATCCGCGCCCAAGACGCAGGGCTACCCGTCGCGGCGCACGCCGTCGACGCAGGGCAAGGCAGCGCCCACCGGAACGCCTGGGGTGGCGGCTGTCCCCGGCGCGGCGCCTTCAGGTGGCGCGCAGACAGGGAAGGGCAGCAGCCAGCGCACGAACACGCGGTCCGCGCACGAGGGGAGCGGACGCCAGCTGCAGAACGCCTATGCGGACCTGATGACGCCCGAGGAAATGGCCGCGCACCGCTCCAAGGTCAAGAAGACCAAGACCTACGCGGAGTGCAAGGCGCTGTTCGAGGCCACCGCCAAGGACATGGATGCGCGCGCCAAGGTGCAGAACAAGCCGGTCAAGTCTTCGCCGACCGAGATCTGCGACCAGGCGAAAGAGCGCGGCCGGCTGACCGGCTGACGCGGTCCAAGCCGTCGACGACGAGGTTCGCTACTGCGCCTCGCGGGCCAGCGTGCCGGCGAGGCGCCGTCGCTCGCGCTCGGCGTCGAGCTCGGCGTCGGTCTTGTAGCCCGGCACCTTGAACGTGTAGCGCTTCGCATTCTGCAGCCGGTAGGGGACGTTCTTCGTCTCCTCGGCCCACAGGCGGTCGCCGGTCTTGACGTTCTCGGCCGCGTCCATCGCCCAGTTCCGCCGCGAGCGCTCGCTCCCGAACAGGTAGAGGCGGTCGTTGTAGATCATGAACACGTCGGCGCCGATGAACGCCTTGAGCGCGTAGGGCGCGCCGCTCGCGCAGAAGCCGTCGTACGCCGGCTCGTAGTGGACCGGGTCCCGGAGGAACACGTCGCGGTTCCCGGCCGAGGCGAACCGGTAGGTCACGCCGTCGCGCTCGACCTTGATCGCCGGGTCGCCTTTGACGGCGCGCTTCTCGGTGAAGTACGCGACCGGGTCGTTGCCGCGCAGCATCAGCGCGCGGTCGTCGCCGTCCACGATCGTGCTGCGGACGGTCCCGCAGCCCGCGAGGAGCGCGAGCAGGGCGGGCAGGAGCCATCGGGCGAGGCGTTGCGGCGTCATGGGGCGGACCTCCAATAGCAACGGCCGGCGGGCGCGGAATCCCGCGCGCGCCGGCCGTCTTCGAGTGCGTCGATCTACTTCAGGTGGTTCGAGATGAGCTTGGTCATCTCGAACATCGTGACCTTCGCCTTGCCGAGGACGGCCTTCAACTTGTCGTCGGCGTTGATCATGCGCCTGTTCACGGCGTCCTGGAGCTTGTTCTTCTTGATGTAGTCCCAGACCTTCTTCGTCACTTCGGTGCGCGGCAGCGCGCTCGAGCCCACGATCGCGGCGAGCGCCGACGACGGGGTCATCGCCTTCATGAAGGCGGCGTTCGGCTTGCGCTTGCCGCCGGACTTCTTGGCGGCCTTCTTGGCGGGGGCTTTCTTGGCAGGGGCCTTCTTCGCCGGGGACTTCTTGGCGGCCTTCTTGGCAGGGGCCTTCTTGGCGACGGGCTTCTTGGCAGCTTTCTTCGCGGCTTTCTTGGCAGTAGCCATGGTTCTCCTTCCTGTCGAACGTGGGCGAGCGGACGTTGTGCCGATCACGCTGAAGCGGCCCTCCTGTCATGGGTAACCCGCTCCATCGGCGGCGACTATACCGCATTTTGCTATGGGGCAAGGGGGTTTTCCATAGGGAGAATCGCGTTCGTCGGCCGGGTGTTTCGCCCGCGCAACGCGCGCCCCGTTTGCGCTCGCGCACGCTTGTCGGCGCACGCGCGCGGTGCAAGACTCGCTCCCCATGACGCTCGCCAGCCTCGCATTCGCGCTCGTAGTAGGGCCCGCAGTTGCGTTCTCCCCGCTCGCGCAATCACAGGCGCCGGCGCCTGCGCAGCTGCGGCCGATCTTCGACGCGCACCTGCACTACAACGACGAGGCGCGCGAGCCGTTCCCGCTCGCGAGCGTCCTCGCGCTGTTCCGCGAGCACGGCGTGCGCACGATCCTCGCGACGTCTCGCCCCAACGACGGCACGCGAGCGCTCGTCGACGCGGCGCTGCGCTCGCCGTCGAGCGCGCCGCGCGTCGTGGCGTTCATCCGCCCGTACCGCAATCACGCGGACCGCGGCACGTGGTTCCGCGACCCCGCGATCTACGCCTTGATCGAGCAGGAGCTGAAGCGCGACGTCGACTGGCGCGGCATCGGCGAGTTCCACGTCTTCGGCGCCGAGGACGCGGGGACGCAGGACGTCAAGCGCATCGTCGACCTGGCCGTCGCGCGCGGGCTGTGGCTGCACGCGCATTGCGACGAGGCCGCGCTCGAGGCGCTCTATCGCCACGATCCGCGCGCGCGGATCGTGTGGGCGCACACGGGCTTCGGCGTGCCGCCGGAGCGGATCGCGCAGTGGCTCGATCGCCATCCCACGCTCGTCGGCGAGCTCTCTTACCGCTACGACGTGACGCAGCAGGGCACGCTCGATCCGGCGTGGCGCGCGCTGCTGACGCGCTACCGCGACCGCTTCGTGCTCGGGTCGGACACGTGGATCAACGAGCGCTGGTCGCGCTACGGCGAGATCATGGCGTTGTACCGCGGCTGGCTCGCGCAGCTTCCCCCTGACGTCGCCGACGACGTCGCCTATCGCAACGGCGAGCGGTTGTTCGCGCCGCGCTGAACGAAGGCGCGCCGGGGCGCGATGCTAGAATGCGCGCTCCCGTGGATCCGGCGAGCCTTCGCACTGAATACCGGCACGCGTCGCTCGACGCCGCCGACGTCGACGCCGATCCGATTCGCCAATTCTCGGCGTGGTTCGAAGCGGCGGCCGCCGCGGACGTCCCCGAAGTCAACGCGATGACGCTCGCCACCGTCGATGCCGGCGGACGGCCGTCGGCGCGCATCGTGCTGTTGCGCGGCGCCGACGCGCGAGGCTTCACGTTCTACACGAACTTCCGCTCTCGCAAGGGGCGCGAGCTCGACGCGCGCCCCGACGCGGCGCTCCTCTTTTTCTGGCCGCAGCTCGAGCGCCAGGTGCGCATCGAGGGGACCGTCGCGCGCGCGGAGCTTCCGGCGGCCGACGCGTACTTCGCGAACCGGCCGCGGGCGTCGCAGGTCGGCGCGTGGGCGTCGCCGCAGAGCGAGCCGATTCCCGACCGCGCGTGGCTCGAGCGCGCGTACGGCGAGCACGACCGGCGGTTCGGCACGACCGGCGGCGTGCCGCGCCCCCCGCACTGGGGCGGCTACACGCTGCGGCCGCTCGCGTTCGAGTTCTGGCAGGGGCGCGCATCGCGCCTGCACGACCGCATCGTCTACCGTCGCGACGGCGACGCGTGGACGATCGGACGCCTCGCCCCGTGACGGACGCGCGCGCGCGGCGCCGCGCCTTCGTCCTCCTCGTCACGCTCGGTGTCGCGAACCACGTCGTGCTCGCCGGCGCTCGCGTCGACGTGTCGCTCGACGCGCTCGCGCGGGGCGCGTCCCCGGCCACCGTCGGGACGCTGATGGCGCTGTTCGCGCTGCTGCCGGCGCTCTTCGCGGTCGCGATCGGCCGCTATTCGGACCGCGTCGGCGCGATGCGGCCGATGATCGTCGGGACGCTCGCGCTGATCGCGACGGTCCTGCTGCCGACCTTCGTCCAAGGCTACACGGCGCTGTTCGCCTCGGCCGTCCTGGTCGGTTTCTCGTTCACGCTCTTCCAGGTCCCGCTGCAGCATCTCACCGGGGAGTTGGGGGAGCCGCGCAAGCGCACCAAGCGCTTCGGGTTGCTCGCCTTCGCGTATTCGGTCTCGGGCACGCTCGGCCCGCTGATCGCGGGCTTCGGCATCGACCACGTCGGCCACCGCTACACGTACGCGATCCTCGCGCTGGTGCCGCTCGTGCCGCTCGCATTCGTGATGCGGAGCCGCATCGTGCTGCCCCCGCCGGTGGCGCACGAGCTCCCGCGGAGCGCCCGCGGGATGTTCGACCTCGTGCGCGACCCGACGCTGCGCCGTCTGCTCGCGCTCAACGCGCTGTACTCGATGGCGTGGGACCTTCACAACGTGTTCATCCCGATCTACGGATCGCAGATCAACCTCTCCGCCAGCGAGATCGGCGGCGTGCTCGGCGCGTTCGGGTTCGCGACCTTTCTCGTTCGCGGGGCCGTGCCCTGGATCGTGGCGCACGCCACGCCGAAGCAGGTGCTGGCCACGGCGCTGTTCGTCTCGGCGGCCGTCTTCGTCGCCTTTCCGTTCGCGCCGAACGCCGCGGTGCTCGCCGCGTTGTCGTTCACGCTGGGGATGGGGCTCGGCGCGGCGCAGCCGACGGTGATGGCCCAGCTCTCCACGCACGCGCCGCCCGGCCGGATGGGCGAGGTGACGGGCGTGCGCATGTCGCTGCTGCAGACGATGGCGGTCGCGGTGCCGCTCGCGTTCGGCGCGCTCGGCACCGGCATCGGGCTCGTCCCGGTGTTCTGGGGCGTGGGCGCCTGCCTCGCGACCGGCGGCATGGCCGCCCGCAAGGTCGCCTAGCCGGCGGCCGTGCGCTTTTTCAGGCGATCGAAGTGCGACTTGCGGAACTTCGCGACCTTCGGCGCGACCACGCCCATGCAGTACGGCTGCCGCGCATTGTTCGTGAAGTAGTCCTGGTGGTAGGCCTCGGCCGGCCAGAACGTGGCCGCGTCCGCGATCTCGGTCACGATCGGCGCCTGCCACAGCTTCCCGGCGTCGAGCTCGCGAACGAGCGTCTCGGCGACGCGCCGCTGCTCCGGCGTCTGCGCGAAGATCGCCGAGCGGTACTGCGTGCCGACGTCGTTCCCCTGGCGATTCTTCGTCGTCGGGTCGTGGATCGAGAAGAACACGCCGAGCAGGTCGCGGAAGCTCACGACCGACGGGTCGAACACGACGCGCACGACCTCGGCGTGACCGGTGCGGCCGCCGCACACCTCCTCGTAGGTCGGGCGCGCGCCGGCGCCGCCCGCGTACCCGGACTCCACCGACACCACGCCCTCGAGCTCGCGGAACACCGCGTCGAGGCACCAGAAGCATCCGCCGCCCAGCACGGCGGTCTCGTGGGTTTTTCCATCCATGGCTAAGTCTCCCTCGGGGGAGGCCCATCGTACTCCGCCGGCGAAGGCCGCACGGTCGACAGGGCCCGCGGCGATAATGTCGGGGCCGTGATCGACTTCTTCAAACGCGTTCTCTCGCGCCTGCGCGGCATCCGCGTCGCGCTGACCGCCGCCAGCCTCGCGTTCACGACGATGCTGGCGCTCGTGCCGCTCGCGACCGTGACGTTCGTCGTCGTCGCGCGCGTCCCGCTGTTCGAGGACGGGCTCCGCGTGTTCGAGAACTGGGTCGTCGAGGTGCTGCTGCCCGGTGTGGGCCACGGCGTCGTGCGCGATGCCATCGTCGGCTTCGCCGCGCAGGCCTCGCAGCTCACCGGCGTGTCGCTGCTGTTCATCGCGGTCACCGCCGCGATGCTGGTCGCCACGATCGAGCGCGAGCTCAACCTGATCTTCGGCGTGCGTCGCGCTCGCCCGGTCGCGCGGCGCGTGCTGATCTACTCGATCGGCATCTCGCTCGGGCCCGTCGTCGCCGGCGCGAGCATCTCGGCGACGACATGGCTGATCGGCCAGTCGCTGAGCGCGATCCCGATGCGCGAGGCGCTCGCGACCTGGGTCGGGCGGCCGCTGCCATGGCTGTTCGCGGCGGTCGCCTTCACGCTCGTCTACAAGTTCGTGCCGTACACGCGCGTGCGCTGGGTGCACGCGATCGCGGGCGGCGCGGCCGCCGCGCTCGCGTTCGAGGCCGCGAAGGGCGGCTTCGCGTGGTACGTCGCGACGTTCACGACCTACCGCCAGGTCTACGGGGCGCTGGCGGCGCTGCCGTTGTTCATGCTCTGGCTCTACCTCTGCTGGCTCATCGTTCTCGCGGGCGCCGCGATCGTCGCCGCGCTCGGTCCGGCCCGTCGAGACGATTAGGACGATCCTCGTGCGAGTTGCCGAAAACGGGCGCTGACGCTACAGTCGCGCGGACCAAACTCCCGGGAGCATCACAACGTGTGGTCGTTGATCCAGGCGGCCGGATGGCCGATTTGGCCGCTCCTCGCGGCGTCGGTCATCGCGCTCGCGCTCATCTTCGAGCGCCTCTACTCGTTGCGGCAGAGCGTGGTCGCGCCGCCGGGCCTCGTCGACCAGGTGCTCGCCGAGTTCCGGCAGACCGGCGCCACACCCGAGCTTCTCGCGAAGACCGCGCGCCGCGCGCCGCTCGGCCGGCTGCTTGCCGCGGGGCTGGCGAACGTCAAGAGCCCGCGACCGGTGATGAAGGAGGCGATCGAGGAGGTC
>DATBSV010000339.1:0-2433 GCA_036559685.1 Casimicrobiaceae bacterium | reverse complement strand
GCGAGCTGGTGCTCGAGCTCGCGCGCCGTGTAGAGCGGGTTGACGTTGACGACGGTGGCGCCGGCGCGCAGCGCTCCGAACAGCGCGACCGGGTACTGCAGGATGTTCGGCATCATCAGCGCGACGCGCGTGCCCTTGCCGCCGCCGATCCCCTGCAGCCACGCGCCGAACGCCGACGACAGCGTGTCGAGCTCGGCGAACGTGATGGTCTTGCCCATGCACGTGAACGCGGGCCGCGACGCGAAGCGCGCGACCGACTCGTCGAACACCTCGCGGATCGACGCGTACTCGCCGACGTCGATCTCGGCCGGCACGCCCGGCGGGTAGTGCTTGAGCCAGATCCTGTCCACGTCGCTCCTCCGGTGGCGGGTGGCCCGGTCTTGCCGCCGGGTCGATGTCCGACGCGATGCTACACCGGAACCCCGCGGGCCCCGGTGTCGTCCCTAGGCGTAGTTACCGGCCCTGCTGTAGCGCGAAATGAAGCGGCCCGCCGCGGAACGGCGCGAAACCGGTTCCGAAGATCGCGCCGGCGTCGACGAGGTCGGCGTCGCCGACCACGCCTTCCGCCAAGGCCTTGCGGGCTTCGGCGACGTACGGCTCGATCAGGCGGTCGGTCAGCCCCTCCGGCACGGGTCCGGGCGCGGCCTTGACCGGCTTGCCCTCCTCCCAGCGGTAGAAGCCCTGGCCGGTCTTCTTGCCGAGCTCGCCCGCGTCGACGCGCTTCATCAGCGCGCGCGGCGCGGTCGCGCCGTCACCCAGCAACTTGCCGACCGCGACGCAGATGTCGAGCCCGACCGTGTCGGCGAGCTCGATCGGCCCCATCGGCATCCCGAACGCGAGCGCCGCCTCGTCGACGGTCTCGGGCGCGGTGCCCTCGTCGACCGCGCGGAACGCGGCCATCAGGTAAGGCGCGAGAATGCGGTTGACCAGGAAGCCGGGCGAGCTCTTGACCGGCAGCGGCAGCTTGTCGATCTGGCGCACGAACACGGCCGCCGGGGCGACCAGCGACGCGCGCGTACTCTCGCCGACGACGACCTCGACGAGCATCATGCTGCGCACCGGATTGAAGAAGTGCAGGCCGATCAGGCGCGACGGGTCGGTCAGCGCGGAAGCGATCTGCTCGAGCGGGATCGACGACGTGTTGGTCGCGAGGATGGCGCCCGGGCGCGCCTTCTTCTCGAGCTCGGCGAACAACGCGCGCTTCGCCTCGACGTTCTCGAAGATCGCCTCGACGACGACGTCCGCGCGCGCGATGCCGTCGCCGTTCACGTCGGGGATCAGCCGGTCGGATGCGTCGCGCGCGCGCCGCGCATCCTTGAGGCGCTCGGAGAAAAGCTTCGCCGCGCGGCCGATGGCCGGCGCGATGCGCTCGGCGCTTTGGTCCTGCAGCGTCACGGTGAGCCCGCGCAGCGCGCACCACGCGGCGATGTCGCCGCCCATGGTGCCGGCGCCGACGACGTGCACGCGCGCGAACGTCGTGTCGCCTTCCTTGCCGAGCGCCTTCAGGCGCTCCTGCAGCTTGAACACGCGGATCAGGTTCGCGGTCGTCGGCGAGCGCACGAGCGTCACGAGGCTCGCCGGGTCGCCGCTCGGCGGCGCGAGCGCGTTGCCGTCAAAGCGCTTGAACAGCTCGAGGATCGCGTAGGGCGCCGGGTAGTGCTCGCGGCGCGCGCGCTTCGCGACCTGCTTCTCGGCCTGCGCGGCGATGATCCGGCGCGCGAGCGGGTTGAGCGTGAGGTCGAGCGCGAACGGCAGCTTGCGCGGCGGCGGCAGCGTGCGCAGCATCCCGCGCGCGGTGTTTTCCATGATGCGCACCGGCACCGCCTCGTCGACGATGCCGAGCTTGCGCGCGCGACGCGCGTCGACGGTCTTGCCGGTCAGCATCAGGTCGAGCGCCGCGGGCGCGCCGGCGACGCGCGGCAGGCGCTTGATGCCGCCCCAGCCCGGCACGATGCCGAGCATCACCTCGGGCAGGCCCATGCGCGTGCCTTGCTCGTCGACGGCAACGCGGTAGCGGCACGCGAGCGCGAGCTCGAGACCGCCGCCGAGGCAGTAGCCGCGGATCAGCGCGAGCGTCGGGTAGCGCACGGCGGCGAGGCGCTCGAACGTGTCCCAGCCGCGCCTGACCAGCGCGACCGCGCCTTCCTCGGTCGCGATGGCGGTGAATTCGTCGATGTCCGCGCCGGCGATGAAGCCGCTCGCCTTGCCCGAGCGGATGATCAGCCCCTTCGGCGGCGCGCGATCGAGCTCGTCGAGCACGCGGTTGAACTCCGCCATTGCCTCGGCCGACAGCGTGTTGGTGCTCTCGCCCGCCTTGTCGAACACGAGCACGGCAAGGCCGTCGGCCTCTCGCGTGAGCTTCCAGTGGTGCGGCTCCACCCGGGGCGCGGGCGCGCGCACGATCGTCGCGTCGAGATCGAGGCTCGATTGCAT
>DATBSV010000338.1:0-17742 GCA_036559685.1 Casimicrobiaceae bacterium | reverse complement strand
CCCGCGTCGTTCGGATAGGCCTGCACCATCTGCGCCTCGTTGCCGATCGACTCCTGGTAGGGCCGGTAGTAGCACGCGGAACCTGAAGGCGCGCAGTTCTGGTCGTCGACCAGCCAGTGCAGCTGCGACGGCACGTTGAACAGCGACTGGATCGTCTTGCCGATCGCCTTCGCGCGGTCATGCTCGGCGCGGAACAGCGAGATCGTCGGCATGGCCATGCCCGCGTTCGTGCACGCGGTTTGCGCTTGCGCGATCTTCGTCGCGGGTGTCGGCGTCGGCACCCAGGTCTTCAGCGGACCGGGCGCCGGTCCCGGCCCCGGCAGCGGCGGAACGATGAGCTTGATGGTGGCGATGTATGTCGCGGGGGCCGCCTTGGGCCCGATCGGCTGGAAGATCGGATCGCCGAACACCGGCAGGTTGATGAAGTAGTTGATGCCGCCCGGGACCGGAAACAGCGTCTGCGAGTCCCAGAATCCTTTGAGCACCTCGGGCGAGACGGTCAGGAAGCAGGTGCTGCAGGTCGGATCGGCGATGACGTCGATGAAGCGGGCGATCGCCGTCGCGTTGTAGTCGTAGACGTAGTGGCCGATCATTTGCCCGGTGTGCCACGAGCTGTAGATACCCAGTGCGGCCAGGAACGCGCTGGTCATGCCGCTCGTGCCTACGAGCACGGTCACCGGATCGTTGACGTGGTGCAGCATCTCGATCATGTTGATGATCAGGTGCGTGTTCAGGTCGAGCGTGCGCGCCATCTCCGCGACCGCGTCGTTCACGCTGTAACCGATCGCCTGCAGCTCGCCGAGGATGGCCGGCAGCACGTACTGCTCGACGGACGAACGGTATTGCGGATTGCGCGCGAGCTCGTAGTACTGCGCCATGCGAAGCTGCACGTCGGCCGTTCCGGCGGCTTGCCAGAACTTCGCCACGAACGCCGCGTTGCCGGCGTTCCATTCGCCGAACCAGGGCGCCAGCAGGAAACCGTAGTCGGGATTCTTCTGGAGCGGAGCGTAGTAGGCGTTCGATCCCGGGAACCGGGCGAGCCCCTCCGTATTCGTGATCGGCCCGTAGTTGTTCGTCGCGAAGATGCCCGCCAGCGCCACCTTCGTGTACAAAAAGTTCTCCATGTACGGCTTCCAGTTGCGGGCGGGGACCTCGAAGCGATGATTGCCTCCCGCGCCGCAGTACTGCTCCGAGTTGATGATCGGCTCGTTCGGCAGGTTGGCCTGGACCGGGAACGCGAATATGGGCGGCTGGTGGATCATGACCGTGATCGGCTGGCTCTCGCCGACCGCGCATGCCCAACCGTTGATGTAGCCGGTCTCGGGGTCCATGTAGTCGACGTAGCCGATGATCTTGCGCGGAATGCCTTCTTCCTGGCCCTGCAGGTTCGGCGGCGTCGGCGTTGTCGGCGGAGGCGGGTTTCTCGATCGCTGGGCCTCGGTGGCGACGCTGAAAAGGCAGACGATCACGGTTGCGACAAGGACAAAGCTCTGCTTGATCCGGGCGTTCATCGGCTTCCCCCAAAGTCGGCGCTTGGTCGGCAAGCGGTTGCGCCGGTGGGCAAAACCTACGCGTCGCCCTCCGTTGTCAATATGGAAAATTCGCATCGGCCCGCTGGACTTTTCGCATGCGAGCAAGTGCTCGTCCGCGATGAAGCCCGCGCAGCGGACCGGCGTTCTACGCCACCAGCACCTAGGCGGGGTTCTTCTTCCGGTCGAGGAACGCGGCGACGCCCTCGCGCATCGCGGGCGAGCCGATGCCTTCGACGTGCCGTTCCGCGGCGAGCGCGTTCGCTTCGCGGTACCCCAGCGCCTCGCATTCGCGCACGAACGCCTTCGAGCGGCGGATCGCGTCGGCGCTGCCGCTCAGGATGTCGTCGACGATCGCGTCGAGCGCGCCGTCGAGACGCTCACGGGGCACGACGCGCGTGAGGAGGCCGAGGCGCAGCGCCTCGGCGGCGTCGATCCTGCGTCCGGTCAGCAGGAGGTCGAGCATCGCCTTGCGGTTCATCGAATTCAGCATGGTAGGGATCGCGCCGTACGGCGTGATGCCGTGGCGAACCTCGGGATAGCCGAGCATCGCGCCGTCCTCGGCGATCGCGAGGTCGCTCCAGGCCACGAGCATCGTCGCGATGCCGAGCGCGTATTTCTCGACGACGCTGACCACGGGGACGGGCGAGAAGTAGATCGCCTCGTTCATCGCCGCCATGGCGCCGTAGATCCGGGCGATGGCGTCGCGGCTTGCGCCTTGCAGCGCCTTGACGTCGTTGAGCTCGCGGCCCGCGCAATACACGCCGCCCCGGCCGCGGAGCACGATCACGCGGCACGAGGCGTCGTCGCCCAGGCGCGGCAGCGCTTCGCACAGTCCGAGGATCATCGCGTCGCTCAGCGCGTTGAGGTGCCCGGGGTTGTCGAGCCACACCATGGCCACGCCCCGATCGTCCCGCTCGACGTCGATTCCGCCCATCGAAGTTCTCCTTGGCCGTGAAGCGCATTGTCAGCGATCGGCGCCGGGTGTACAAAACGGTGCTGCAACCTTCGGGAGCATGCCATGTGGAAAGCTGCGCTGGGTCGCGCTGCCATCCTCGCGCTCGCGAGCGCCGTCGTGTCCGGCGGGGCCTGGGCGCAAGGCTATCCCGATCGCCCGATCAAGTTCGTCGTCCCCTACGGTCCGGGCGGGACCGTGGATCCGACGGCGCGCACGCTCGCGGCCCGCGCGGCCGAGATCCTCGGGCAACCGGTCGTCGTCGAGAACAAAGCCGGCGCGGCTGGATCGATCGGCACCGAGTTCGTGATGCGCTCGCCCGCGGATGGCTACACGGTGCTCGTGCACACCAACGTCGTCACGAGCGAGCCGTGGCTCAAGAAGGGCCTGGTCTACAACTTCCAGAAGGACTTCCAGCCGATCCTCACGATCGACGAGACGCCGTTCGTGGTGCTGATCAACCCGGCGGTCCCGGTCAACTCGATCGCCGAGCTCGTCGCGTACGCGAAGGCGCGGCCGGGCACGCTCAACTACGGCGCGTCGGGCATCGCGTCGTCCGGCCACCTGCGCGGCGAGCAGTTCAAGCTCGAGACCGGCACCAGCATCGTGTTCGTACCGTACGTCGACGGCGGCGCGACGCTGCGCGGCCTCCTGTCGAACGAGATCCAGATCGCGTTCGACACGCTGCCCGGCTCGATCGGCATGGTGCAGGGCGGCAAGCTCAAGCTGCTGGCGGTCGGCAGCAACGATCGGTGGTTCCTGGTGCCGGAGACGCCGACGATGAAGGAGAGCGGCTTCGCGGGCCTCGTCAACCAGTGGATCGCCGCGTACGTGCGGACCGACACACCGCCGGCGATCGTCGAGAAGCTCGCGCGCGTGCTGAAGGAAGCGACCGACGATCCCAAGGTCCGCGAGTCCTACCGGAAGCTCGGCTTCGAGACAGTCGGCGCCGGGCCGCAGGACACGGCGCTGCGCGTGCGCGACGAGACCGAGATGTGGCGCCGGACGATCGAGTCCGCCCGCATCACGGTCCAGTGACTCGGGAGGCAGGATGCTCGGCGGCTACATCAGCGATCTGGAGAAGGGCGACGTGTTCAAGCCGGTCGAGTACGTGATCACGCCGTTCATGTGCAGCGAGTATGCGCACGGCATCGAGGAGACGAGCGAGTTCTTCCACTCGGCGCGCAACCCCGCCGGACGCCAAGTGCGGCCGCCGACGATGATCCACGTCGACAAGATGCGCATCCTCGAGGAGAACTGCGACAAGGAGAAGCGGGTCTCCGGCATGGCGGGGCCGGATGCGCGCGTGCACTACGAGTACCACGCGAAGCACCACAGCCCCGCGTACGTGGGCGAGCGCGTGGTCGTCAGCGGCCGCATCGTCGACAAGTACGTCAAGCGTGGGCGGCCCTACCTCTGGTACTACCTCGAAGTCCACACGTCCGATGGGCGGCTCGTGACGACGTACAACGATCTCACGCTCCTGAAGTACAAGCCCGACGGGGCCGGCGCGTGAGCGCGCCCGCGGCCTTCAAGGTCGGTGACACGCTGGCCGGACCGGTGCGCGCCATCACGCCGCAGCGCATCGAGTGGTACGACAGCGCGATGCTGTCGGCGGCCACGAACGAGCTCCGCCAGGTGGGATCGAACATCCATACCGACGAGGCATTCGCGCGGAGCCAGGGGTTCGCGACGGCGAACGCCGACGGCATGATCATGACCAACTGGTGCTCGGAGATGCTGCTGCGCGTGTTCGGCATCGATTATCTCGAGCGCGGCGAGCTGCGTACCAAGTACATCAAGCCGGTCAACCTCGGCGTCGAGCTGCACGTGAAGGGGCGCGTCACCGACGTGGCGCGGCTCCCCAACGGGCACACGCGCTACGCGATCGACGTCTGGTGCGAGGACGGGAACGGCGTCAAGCTGGTCGACGGCGACGCCAGGGTCGAGGTGGCGCGGCGGTAGCACGGGCGCCTCGACCGACGATGCCGACGCATTTCTCCGGCACCTACGCCGACGTTCGCCCGCTGCTGGAGCCGCGCTCGATCGCGGTCGTCGGCGCGTCCGACCAGCCCGGCAATCTCGGCGGCGCGACGGTCGGGCGCCTGGTCAAGTTCGGCTATCCGGGCCGCGTCTTCGCGGTCAGCCGCAGCGGCGCGAGTGTCGGCGGCATCGCAAGCGTCGCGAGCATCGCCGACCTGCCCGAAGCGCCGGAGCTCGCGATCCTCGCGGTTCCCGCGAATGCGCTGATCGGCGCCGTCCGCGACTGCCTGGACCGCGGCATCCACAGCGGCATCGCGTATGCGGGCGGCCTCGCCGAGGCGGGCGGCGACGGCGCTAAGTTGCAGCGCGAGCTCGTCGCGCTATGCCGCGAGCGCGGCTTCGTGCTCTGCGGTCCGAACTGCGTCGGCATCATCAACGCGACGACGCCGGTGACGGCGACCTTCTCGACCGTGCTGCAGGAGATGGACGCGATGCGGCCCGGCGGGATCTCCATGGTGTGCCAGAGCGGCGGCATCGCGACGACCGCCTTCGCGATGGTGCTCGACGCCGGGTTCGGCTTCCGGCACCTCGTGAGCAGCGGCAACGAAGCGGTTGTGGATTTCGCCGACTACCTGCATGCGTTCGTCCAGGATCCGCAGACGCATATCATCGGTGGCTACCTCGAGGGCGTCGTCGACGGCCCGAAGCTCGTGCACGCGCTCGACGCCGCGCGGCAGAGCGGCAAGCCCGTCGTGCTGATCAAGGCCGGCACGACGGGCGTGACCGCGCGCGCCGCGCAGGCGCACACGGGCGCGCTCGTCGGCGAGGACCGCGTCGTCGATGCCGTCTTCCGCGAGTTGGGCGTGATGCGCGCCCGCTCGGTCGAGGAGCTGGTCGACGTCGTCCTGCTGGTCGCCGGCAACCGCGACAAGGTCGCGTCGGGCCCGGGTGTCGGCGTGATCACGTTCGGTGGCGGCAACGGCGTGCTCGGCGCCGACCAGTGCGCGCAGGCCGGTCTTTCGGTGCCGCCGCTCGACGAGGACTGCACCGAGCGCCTGCGGCCGCACCTCGTGTCGGTCGCGACGGCCGCGAATCCACTCGACCTCACGCCGACCACGGCGTTTCGCGCAGGCGGGCTCGACACGCTTCCGAAGGCGCTCGATGTCATGGCCGAGGCGCCCGGGATCGACGCGCTCCTGTTCGTCGTCGGATCGATGGCGGCCAAGGCCCCCGAGATCTGCGACGTCATCGGCGGGCTGCACGACCGATCGTCGAAGCCCGTTTGCGTGAGCTGGCCTTCGCCGCCGAAGATCGTGCCCGCGCGCCTGGCCGAGCGGGGCATCCACGCGTTCACCGAAGTGGCCCGAGGCATCCGCGCGCTCGCGAAGCTGGTCGAGCGCCACGCCGCGGGCGCACGCCCCGCGCGCCCCCAGGCGAGCGGCCTGCCGGCGTTCGACTGGACGCCATTCGTTTCGGCGGGCGACGCGGACCTCGTGGTTCCGGAGCCGACCTGCCACCGCATCCTCGCGGCGGCCGGGCTCGCGGTCGCCGCGGGGGAGCTCGTCGCGGATGAGCCGGCTGCGGTGCGCGTGGCCGCGACGATCGGGTGGCCCGTCGTGCTGAAGGGCATCACGCCGCGCATTACCCATCGTGCGAAGGCCGGCCTCGTCGCCGTCGACTTGCGCAACAACGCAGACCTCGGCGCCGCGTTCCGTCGCATCAAGAAGCGCGCTGCGGACCTCGGCGTCGCGCTCGACGGCGTCTACGTGCAGGAGATGCGCCCGCGCGGCGCCGAGCTTCTCGTCACGGCGTTCCGTGATCCGGTCTTCGGCACGATGGTGAGCTGCGGAAGCGGCGGCGCGCTGACCGAGGTCGTCGACGACGTCGTGACCGAGCGCGTGCCGGTGGGCATGGACCTCGCCAAGCACATGATCGACCGGTTGCGCACGCGGCAGCATGCGACCGACGCCGACGGGACGCTGCCGAACGATCCCGCGGCGCGCTTCCTCGCGCGCTTCGCCGACCTCGCGCTCACCGCGCCGTGGGAGCGCTTCGTCTTCGAGCTGAATCCGGTGCTGTGGCGCCGCGCCGACGCGGTCGCCGTCGACGGGTTGCTGGTCGTCAGCGCATCTTCCATACCGGCTTGCGCTTCTCGGTGAACGCGCGCCCGCCCTCGGCGCCATCCTCGGTTTCGGCGATCTCCTGGTCGAGCTGGCGCGCGTACGTCGACAGCGACGGCGGGAACGACGCGGTCAGCCGGTAGAGGCGCACCGCGCCCTGCACCGCGAGCGGGGAGCCCAGGCAGACCATCTCGGCCAGCGCTTCCGCCGCGGCCATCACGCGGTCGCGCGGGACGACCTGGTTGACGATCGCCTGCTGCAGGCAGTCCTTGGCGGTGAGGCGGCCGTTGCACAGCGTGAGGTAGGCCGCCGTCGTGCGCGGCAGCGCCGCGTACATCTCGTGCGGCGCGCCGAGGCGGCCGACGTTGGTGTGCTGGTCGCCGAGCCACGCGTCGTCCGCCATGACGCGGAGCTGGCACTGCAGGATGATGTTGAGCCCGACGCCGACCGCGAAGCCGTTGATGGCCGCGATGAGCGGCTTCTCGAGGTTCACGTCCTGCGGCTGCCCGCCGCCGCCCCAGTGGAAAAGCGGGTTGTTCGGGTCCTCGTGCGGCGTGCGCTTGCCCTGCGCCTGGTACTGCGCGAGGAACTTCACGTCGCGCCCGGCGCAGAACGCCTGTCCTGCCCCGGTCACGATCGCGACGTAGATGTCCGGGTCGCGCCCGATGTCCCGCCAGCACGCGCGCATTTCCGCGTACGCGTACGAGTGCAGCGCGTTGCGGACCTCGGGTCGGTTGAGCGTGACGTAGGCGACGTGGCCCTTCTTCTCGTAGCGCACGTGCTCGAGGTCGCGCGGCATCGTGGCGGGGTCGTACGGCGACTCGTAACGCGGCATGGCGAGGCTCCTCGAACAGTGACGACCGGGGCTTCGACGCGAACTCTGCGCCGGCGCGCCTTCCGGCGCAATCGGCGCGCGTTTGGTATCGTTGGCGCATGCCCGCGCTCACCTGCGACGTCGACGGCCACACGCTCGCTTATGTCGAGGCGGGCGCGCGGCTGCCGGCGTTGCTGCTCGTTCACGGATCGCTCGGCGACTACCGCTCGTTCCAGTCGCAGATGGCGCCGCTCGCGGCGCACGCACGCACGATCGCGGTGAGCCTGCGGCACTGTTGGCCCGAGCGCTGGGACGGGCAGGGCGGCGGCTTCACGGTCGAGCGCCACGCCGACGACCTCGCGGCGCTCGTCGACGCGATGAAGCTCGGCCCCGCGCATGTCGTCGGCCATTCGCGCGGCGGGGCGGTCGCGATGCAGCTCGCGCTCGCCCATCCGCGCTGCGTGCGCTCGCTCGTGCTCGCGGATCCGGGCGGCCTCGAGGCGCTGCTGCCCGACACGCCGGACGGCCGCCGGATGGCCGCGCAGACGCAGGCGATGTTCGCGCGGCTGCGCGAGAACCTCGCGCGCGGCGACGAGGTCGCGGCCGCGCGAGCTTTCGTCGAGGACCTGAACGGCCCGGGCGCGTGGGAGCGGCGCACGCCCGAGCAGCGGCAGATGCTGCTCGACAACATCCGCACCGGACCCGCGTGCGCACAGCGGCCGTCGTTCACGCCGGCGCAGATCGCCTCGCTCGCCGTGCCGATCCTGCCGGTCACCGGCGCGCACAGCCCGCCGCGCTACCGCGCGATGTTCGACGCGATGCGAAGGCTGAATCCGCGCGTAGAGCCGACGTCGACGATCGAAGGCGCCGCGCACGCGATGCACCGCGAGCGTCCCGCGGCGTTCAACGACGCCGTCGTCGCGTTCGCGCGCTAGCACGCCTAGACGAACACTTCCTCGCGGCGGCGCCGGATCTTAGGCAGGAGCGCGAGCACCAGCAGCACCACCGTCAGCGCGAGCAAGCCCGCGGAGATCGGACGCGTCAGGAACACGCCCGGGTCGCCGTCGCTGATCACCATCGCGCGGCGCAGGTTCTCCTCCATCGCGGGACCGAGCACGAGCCCGAGCAGCATCGGCGCGGGCTCGAAGTCGTGCTTGACCAGCCAGTAGCCGGCGAGACCGAAGAGTCCCGTCAGCACGACGTCGAACGACGAGTTGTTGACCGAGTAGCCGCCGATGCAGCAGATCGCGATGATCGCCGGGAACAGCAGGCGGTACGGGACGCGCAGCAGGCTGACCCAGACGCCGACCAGCGGCAGGTTGATGACCAGCAGCATCAGGTTGCCGATCCACATCGACGCGATGAGGCCCCAGACGAGGTCGGGTTGCTTCAGCATCACCTGCGGGCCCGGGATGATGCCCTGGATGGTCATCGCGCCGATCATCAGCGCCATCACGGCGTTGGCCGGGATGCCGAGCGTGAGCAGCGGCACGAACGACGTTTGCGCCGCGGCGTTGTTCGCGCTCTCGGGCGCGGCGACGCCTTCGATCTGGCCGGTGCCCATGAGCTCGGGATGCTTCGACACGCGCTTCTCCAGCGTGTAGGCGGCGAACGAGGCGATCACCGCGCCGCCGCCCGGAAGGATGCCGAGCAACGCGCCGAGCAGCGAGCCGCGCGCGATCGCAGGCGCCGCGCGCCTGAGGTCCTCGCGCGTCGGCATGAGGCCGGTGATCCGGCCCTTGACCTCGCCGCGCCGCTCGGGCGACTCGAGGTTGCGCATGATCTCGGCGAATCCGAAGACGCCCATCGCGATGACGACGAAGCCGACGCCGTCGGAGAGCTCGGGGATGCCGAACGTCATGCGCGCGGCGCCGGTCACCATGTCCGAGCCGATCATCGACAGCACCAGGCCCACGAGGATCGTCGCGATCGCCTTGGGGATCGAGCCGCGCGACAACACGACGGCGAACGCGAGGCCCAGCACCATCAGCGAGAAGTACTCGGGCGCGCCGAACGCGAGCGCGACCTTGGTGAGCGGAGCGCTCAGCGCGGCGACCAGCACCGTCGCCAGCGTGCCCGCGATGAACGACGCGATCGCGGCGATCGCGAGCGCCGCGCCGGCGCGTCCCTGGCGCGCCATCTGGAAGCCGTCGAGCGTCGTCGCGACCGACGACGCCTCGCCGGGAATGTTGACCAGGATCGACGTCGTCGAGCCGCCGTACTGCGCGCCGTAGTAAATGCCGGCCAGCATGATCAGCGCGCCGATCGGCGGCAGGCCGAAGGTGAGCGGCAGCAGCATCGCGATGGTCGCGACCGGCCCGAGACCGGGCAGCACGCCGATGAGCGTTCCGATCAGCGCGCCGGCGAGGCAGAGGCCCAGGTTGGTCGGCGAGACCGCGACCGAGAAGCCCAGCGCGAGGTTCGCGAGCAGGTCCATCGGTTATAGCTTCGGCCAGAGCGCGAGCGGCAGGCCGAGCCCGTACGAGAACAGCAGCGCGCAGAACACGCTCAGCGTGGCGGCCCACACCACGGCTTCGCGCCATCGTGTCTCCGCGCTCGCCGCGCTCGCGACCAGCACGGTGACGAACGTCGCCAGCACGAGCCCGAGCGGCTTGACCGCCGCCGCGAACACGCAGACCGAGGCGAAGATCATGAGCGGTCCGCGCAGGACGTATCGCGCGAGCGACGGGCCGGGCGTGACGACGCCGAGGATCGTGACGACCGCGCCGGTGAAGGCGAGGAGGCCGGCGAACAGTCGCGGCGCGGTGCCCGGCCCGAACGTCAGCCCGCGCGAGCCGGGGAGCTCGCGCGTCGCCCAGAACGCGACCGCCGCCAGCGCGACGAGCACCAGCCCGCCGACGAAGTCCTGCGGATTGCGGATCCGCCTCGTCGCCATGAACCAGGTTCGCAACCGGGCGCCGAGCCGGGTTGCGAAGCGAATGCTAGTTCACCTTGAGCTTGTATTCCTCGACGATCGGCTTCCACTTCGCACGATCGTCGGCGATCAGCTTCGCGAGCCCCTCGGGCGAGGTCGGCATAGGCACGCACGCGACCGCCTCGAGCCGCTTGGCGACGTCCGGGTGCTTGAGCGCCTCGAGCGACGCCTTGTTGAGCGTCGCGATGATCGCCGGCGGCGTGCCCTTCGGCGCGTAGAACGCGTTCCAGCCGACGAGCACGACGTCGAGCCCCCGTTCCTTGAACGTCGGGACGTTCGGCAACAGCGGCGAGCGCTCGGGCAGCGTGACCGCGACCGGCACGACGGTCCCGCCGGTCAGCGAGCCCATCGCCGAGGGCATCGCCTCGATCACGACGTCGGTGTCGCCGCGCATCAGGTCCGGGAACAGGTCGCGGTTGCCCGCCATGTACGGGACGTTGGTCAGGTTGATCTTGCCGGACTGCCGGACCATCTCGAAGATCACGCGCGACGTCGTGCTCGCGAGGCCAGTTTTCAGCGGCGGCTGCGCGGTCTTCGCGAGCGTGACGACGTCGGTGACGCTCTTGTCCTTCAGCTTCGGGCCTACGGCCATCACGTAGCCGGTCGCCGCGATGCCGGTGATCGGCACGAGGTCCTTGTCGGGATCGAAGCCCATGTTCGAGTACAGCAGCGGATTCGCGACGTGCGTCGCGTTGCCGGTGCACAGGAGCGTGTAGCCGTCGGGCGCCGCCTTCGACGCCTCGGCCGCGCCGAGGTTGCTCGCGGCGCCGACGCGGTTCTCGATCACGATCGGCTGCTTGAGCACGACCTTCAGCTGCTCGGCGAACACGCGGCACATCACGTCGGTCGCCTGGCCGGCGCCGTACGGGACGATCAGCTTGATGCTCTGGTTCGGGTACTGCGCCTGCGCGCAGGCGCAGGTCGCGACGACGCCGACGGCGACGATCGCGCGAACGAGGATTCGGATCATGGTCGCCTCCGCTGCTAAGGAATGTCGGGCACCCGCGGCGGCGGGGTCCAGGACATCTCGTGCTCCTTCTTGATCCAGGGCACGCCGTCGTCGCCGAAATCCTCCTCCTGCCAGGTCACCAGGTGGATGTAATCGTGGCGCACCGGCGAGAACACCTCGATCAGCGAGACCGGTGTCGAGCCGAGCGCGTAGCCGCGGTGCATCGCGAACGCCGGCACGTCCATCACCTCGCCGGGGCCGATGTCGTATTCCTCGCCTTCGATCTCCATCCGCATCGTGCCCTTGACGACGATCAGCAGCATGTCGTGCGGATGGTCGTGCGGCTTGCGGTGGTTGCGCTGCGCGCCGATCGCCTGCGGCGTGATGTCCGCGAACACGATCTGCGCGTTCTGGGTCCGGATCGAGTAGCGCGTCATGCGCCCCTCGTGCAGGTTCTTCTCGCGCGGGATGTCCGCGATCTTGTAGACCGGCAATCTTGCCATGGCTCCTCCGTCGGCGGGCGGAGCGTGCGTGCGTGTCCGCCCTTCGGGAACGATCATAACGCCTTGACCAGGGTGGGAACCGGGATTTCTGCTTTGCGTACAATGCAAGGCATCCATGGAGCTCAAGCCCCTCGCGTGGTTCCTGTGCATCGCCGAGACCGGCAGCCTGAGCAAGGCCGCGCTGCAGCTGCAGGTCTCGCAGTCGATGCTGAGCCGCGGCATCCAGGACCTCGAATCGGAGCTCGGCCACCGGCTGTTCCACCGGACCGGACGCGGCATGCACCCGACCGAGTTCGGCCGTCGGCTCGTGCCGCTCGCACAGCGCGCGACGCAGGAGGTCACGCGCTTCACCGACGAGGCGAAGGCGTTGCGCGGCAAGCTGTCGGGCACCGTGGCGATCGGCCTGCCGGGGTCGATCGCCGCGCGGCTGGTCGCGCCGCTGGTGCGCCTGGCGCGCGATCGCTACCCCGAGCTCTCGCTGCGCTTCGTCGAGGGCCTGAGCGGCGGCATCGAGGAGTGGCTCGCGTCGCGGCGCATCGACATCGGCCTCGTGTTCGCGCGCGAGCCGCGCGCCAGCCGCAAGGGCATGGTGCTCGCGTCGTCGAACCTCTACCTCGTCGGCCCCGCCGGCGACGCGCTGACCGCGAAGCGCGCGGTGACGGTCGCGCAGCTCGCGAGCGTTCCCATCATGCTGCCCGGCCGTCCGCACTCGGTGCGCACGATGGTCGAGGACGCCTGCGCCGAGGCGGGCATCGAGCTCGACCTCCTGTGCGAGATCGACTCGCTGCTCGCGATCAGGGAGACCGTCGCCGCGGGATGCGGCTACACGGTCTCGGGCCTCGACTCGGTCGCCAACGACGTCGCGGCCGGCCGCTTGCAGGCCGTGCCGATCAAGGATCCGGTGATCTCGCGCGTGCTGGTCATGACGCTCGGCCCGAAGCACTCGATCACGACCGCGACGCGCGCCGTCGCGGACCTGATCGTCGCAGTCGCGGGCCAGCTCGTCGCCGACGGGACGTGGCGCGCGACCAAGGCGTGAGATCGCGGATCGCTGCGCGCTAGGCGCGCCGGCGCACGAACACGTGCGTGGCACGCTCGCCGGGCACCGTCTTGGATGCTTCGTAGCCGAGCGCGTGGAGATCGAGGTCGCGGAACAGGGGCTCGCCTTGTCCGAGCAGCACCGGCCGCACGCCGAAGTGCAGGTCGTCGATCAGCTTCGCGCGCAGGTACTCGCGCACCGTCGCGGCGCCGCCGCCGAGACGCACGTCCTTGCCGTTCGCGGCCGCACGCGCACGCTCGAGCGCCGCGTGGATGCCCTCGGTGACGAAGTGGAACGTCGTGCCGCCCTTCATGACGAGGTCGGGGCGCGCGTGGTGGGTCAGCACGAACACCGGGCAGTGGTACACGGGATCGTCGCCCCACCAGCCCTTCCAGTCGAAGTTCGGCCACGGCCCGCGGACCGGACCGAACATGTTGCGGCCCATGATCCACGCGCCGACGTTGTCGAAGCCGTCTTCGGCGAGACGGTTGTCGATGCCCCGCTCGCCGCCGTCCGTGCCCTGCATCGCGTGGAAAAAGCGCGTCGGGAAGAGCCACTCCATAATTTCCTCGCCGCGCATGCCGAGCGGATGCTCGAGGCTCTGGTCGGGCCCGGCTCCGTATCCGTCGAGCGACAGGCTGTAGGCGAGGACGCGCAGGCGGGACATGGGTCGGCAGTTTGCACCAAGCGGCCGGCGGTGTGCACGCTCCCGGCGAATGCGTACCATGCGCGGCATGGCGACCCAGCGATTCCCCGCGTTGCCTCCCGACGGCGGCGCGTCGTTCGTCGCCGGCTGGGGCAGCGCCGAGGTCGCCGTCGCGGCGCTCGGCGTGTTCCTCGTCTTCTACGTCCTGGCCGCGGCGACGCAGAAGGCATGGACGTTCGACGTCGCCTTCCTTGCGCTCGTGGCCGGCGGGCTGCTCGTCACCTGGCCGGTCATGATCCTTTTGACCGGCAGCGCGGTCCTGGTCGCCGTCGTCGTAGGCGTCGCGCACAAGCTGATCGCGGGCGATCGCGGACCTTGACGATGGACGCCGTCTCGCTGCTCGACCTCATCGCGACCGCGTGGCGCGTGGTCGACAGCGCGTTCATGGGCGTCGCGCTGGTCATCCTCGCGACGATCCTCGCCGCGGTCGGCGGCGCGGTGTCGTGGAAGATGCGGCTCTACGGCGCGATGGTCGGCGGCATGCTGGTCAACGCCGTCGCGAAGGCCGAGGGGGCAGGCTACGAGGCGGCGCTCGCCGCCATGATGACCGTCACCGCGCTCGCGTTCGCATTAGGGAACCTGGGCCGACTCGTCGACCTCAAGCTGATCAAGCGCCCCTAGCGGCAGCCGTGGAACTCGTTCCAGCGGTCCTCGCGCATGCCCTTGGGCAATGGAATCCATCCCTGATCCCATTCCATCCACCGGATCTCGACGCGACGCACGTCGGCCTTGCACGCCGACAGCACGGTGACCTTGAGCCTGGGCGGCTTGCTGGCGACGCGCAGATCGCCGGTGGGCGCGTGCGGCGGCGTCGGCACGCTCCTCCTATGGTAGCCGTGGATCGCATGGTGGACCTCGGGCACCTCGTACACGCCCCCGACGCCCATCAGGTAGAACACGCGCGGCTCGAGGAACGCCGGCATGTCCTGGATGACGACGGAGGGCAGGGCGTTCGCGTTGGAGAAGTTCATGCCGCGCGCCTGCATCACCTGCATGCACGGGGCGCAATAGATGCGCGAGGAGTGGACCCAGGGGGGCGGCGTCGGCACGAACATCGCGATCTCCGCAGGCGCCATCGCCACGCCGTGGCCCATGTCGAGCGCCTCGATGCGCAGCGTCACGCTCGAGCCCGGGACGATCATCGGGCCGGTCGGCGGCGACAGCACGGTCAACACCGGCCCGACGCCCGCGGCGTCGCGGATCGCCTGCCGCGAGGCCTCGACGGCCGCATCGATCTTCGCGCGCGTGTCTTCGCTGGCCCGGCGACGCTCGGCGGTCATGTCCTCGCGCGTCGCGAACGCGTCGCTCTCCTTGACGTCGGGAGCGCAGCCGGCAAGGGCGATCGACGCGACGATGAGGGCGAGCGATCCCCGCACGCGTGGTCAGTACTTCGGCGCGACGTCGGGCGGCGCTTTGCCGTCGTGAGGGTCCTGCTCGGGAGCTTTGCCTTCCTCGACCTCAAGCCACATCGCGTTCAGGATCGCGAACGCGACCGCGAGGCCGATGCCGAGGATCCAGCTGAAGTACCACATCGCGTCGTCCCTTTCAGTGGATGCCGTGGCTCTGCTTGATGTGCTCGATCGACACGCGCCCGCGCATCACGCTGAACACCCATGCCGTGTAGGCGAGCACGATCGGCAGCAGGACCGCCGTCGCGAACAGCATGAGGCCGAGCGTGTGCCGGCTCGACGACGCGTCCCAGACCGTGAGGCTGCTCTTCGGGTCGAGCGTCGACGGCATCAGGAACGGGAACATCGCGAAGCCGACCGACAGCACGGTCAGCCCGACGGCCGCCGAGCTTGCGGCGAACGCGAGCCACGCGCTCCTGCGGCGCGCGAAGAACGCGCACGCCAGTGCCGCGACGATGGCGACGATCCCCATCGCGATCGCCCACTTGCCGAGCGGGCCGTTCGCGAACCACGACCCGCCGATCGATACGGTCTTGCCGAGCGGGTGCGAGGGCAGGTTCGTGGCCGGCACCGAGTCGAGCCGGAAGCCCGCGAGGTTCGCGAGCCACAGGCCCGCGAGCACGTAAAGCGCGGCATAGGCCACCGCAACCACCGTCAGCCAGCGTGCGGCGCGGGCGGCGAGCTCGTCGTGCGCCTTGGCGACGAGCCACGCGAGCCCGTGCATCGCGAGCATGGACAACGACACCAGGCCGCACAGGAGCGCGAACGGTCGCAGGAGCCCGATCAGGCCGCCTTCGTAGGTCATCCTGAGCATGCTGTCGAAGCGCAGCGGCACGCCGAGGAACAGGTTGCCGAGCGCGACGCCGAACAGGAGCGACGGCACGACGCCGCTGAACGTGAGCAAGCCGTCCCACGTCGCGCGCCAGCGCTCGCTCGGCATCTTCGCGCGCACGCTCAGGCCCACCGGTCGCACGATCAGCGCGAGCAGCACCAGCAGCATCGCGAAGTAGAAGCCCGAGAACGACGCCGCGTACAGGAGCGGCCACGCGGCGAACGTCGCGCCGCCGCCGAGCACGAACCACACCTGGTGGCCTTCCCACATCGGCTCGAACGTCTCGATGAGCGCGATCCGCTCGTCGTCGTCGCGCGGCAGTATGCGCAGGAAGATGAGGGCGCCGAGATCGTAGCCGTCGGTCATCGCGAAGCCCGCGATGACGACGCCGAGGAGGAGCCACCAGATGATGCGCAGGGTCTCGTAGTCGAACATGGCGCGCCCCCGTCAGTCCGCGCTCGCCGTCGAAGTCGGCGCGACAGGCTTGCTGCGCCACATGCCGAGTCCGTCGGGCCCGAGCAGGATGTACTTCTTCATCATGATGACGTCGACGACTAGCAGCGCCGTGTAGAACACGACGAAGCCGGTCAGGCTGGTCGCGACCTGCGCGGCCGAGACCGACGAGACGCCGAGCGCGGTCGGCAGCACGCCGTCGATCGCCCAGGGCTGGCGGCCGTACTCGGCGACGATCCAGCCGAGCTCCGCGGCGATCCATGGCAGCGGCAGGCTGTAGAGCGCCAGCCGCAGGAACCACGGGCGCCTATCTAGCTCGCGGCGCGACGCGTACCAGAACGCGAGCGCGAACAGCGCGATGAAGTAGAACCCGCACGCCACCATGATCCGGAACGACCAGAACAGCACCGGGACGTTGGGGATCGTGCTCGTCGCGGCGCGCTTGATATCCGCGTCGGTCGCCTTGAGCGGATCGTCCATCCAGCGCTTGAGCAGCAGCGCGTAGCCGAGCGCGTCGACGTTGTGATCGAGGACCTGCTTCGCCGCCGCGTCCTTTGGATCCTTTTGCAGCCGCTGAAGCGCGTCGTAGGCCACCAGACCGCGCCGGATGTGCTTCTCGGCCGTCTTCTCGAGCTCGTTGATGCCCGGCAACGCCTTGTCGATCGATCGCGTCGCGATGATCCCCATCGCCCACGGAATGTGGATCGCGAAATGAGTCTTGCGCTGCTCGACGTCGGGCCAGCCGAACACGGTGAACGACGCGGGCGGCGGCTCGGTGTCCCACATCGCCTCGATCGCCGCGAGCTTCATCCGCTGGTTGTCGCCCAGCGCGTAGCCCGATTCGTCGCCGAGCACGACGACCGACAGCGCCGAGGCGAGCCCGAACGACGCGGCCACGGTCATCGAGCGCTTCGCGAACGCGACGTTGCGTCCGCGCAGCAGGAACCACGCCGAGATCGACATCACGAACATCGCGCCGGTCACGTAGCCGGCCGACACCGTGTGCACGAACTTGGCCTGCGCGACCGGGTTGAACATCACCTCACCGAACGAGGTCACCTCCATGCGCATCGTCTCGAAATTGAACATCGAGCCGACCGGGTACTGCATCCAGCCGTTGGCGATCAGGATCCACAGCGCCGACAGGTTGCTGCCCACCGCGACCAGCACGGTGACGACCAGGTGCTTGACCGGCGTCAGGCGGTCCCAGCCGAAGAAGAACAGCCCGACGAACGTCGACTCGAGGAAGAACGCCATCAGGCCCTCGATCGCGAGCGGCGTGCCGAAGATGTCGCCGACGTAGTGCGAGTAGTAGGCCCAGTTGGTCCCGAACTGGAACTCCATCGTGAGGCCGGTCGCCACGCCCATCGCGAAGTTGATGCCGAACAGCACGCCCCAGAACTGGGTCATGCGCTTCCAGATCTCGCGCCCGGTCATCACGTAGACCGCCTCCATGATCGCGAGCATCCACACCAGCCCCAGCGTGAGCGGCACGAACAGGAAGTGGTAGAGCGC
>DATBSV010000337.1:0-26114 GCA_036559685.1 Casimicrobiaceae bacterium | reverse complement strand
GGCCAGCGGCTCGACGAGCGCCGCCGCAACGCGCTGTCGATCCGCCTCGAGCTCCAGGCCGACTGCTATGCCGGCGTGTGGGGCCACTTCGCGCAAAAGCGCAACCTGCTCGAGCCGGGTGACCTCGAGGAAGGCATGCGCGCCGCGGCCGCGGTGGGCGACGACACGATCATGAAGCGCACGCAAGGCTACGTCGTCCCCGACGCGATGAACCACGGCAGCGCCGAGCAGCGCACGCGCTGGTTCCGGGCGGGCCTGCAATCGGGCGATCCACGCACCTGCGATACGTTCGGCGTCGCGAACCCGTAAGCCGGCCGTCCGATGGACGCAAGCGCCGCGATGGCGACGCCCTGCCCGTCGTGCGGCCTCGCGATGGCGACGATGCGACTCGAGCGGCGCCCGCATGGCGAGGCGTCGATCGACGCTTGCGCCGGCTGCCGCGGGCTGTGGTTCGACGGCTTCGAGAGCGTCCAGCTCACGCCCGGCGCGACCCTCGCCCTGCTCAAGGTGATCCACGAGGCCGAGCGCGAGCCGGTGCGCGCGCTGCGCGACACGCTCGCGTGCCCGCGCTGCTCGGGGCGGCTCGCCCTCACGCGCGACCTCCAGCGCACGACACGCTTCTCCTACTACCGGTGCGGGCGCGGACACGGACGCTTCACGCCGTTCATGCAGTTCCTGCTCGAGAAGAGCTTCGTGCGTCCGCTCCCCAAGGATGAGCTCGAGCGGCTGCGCAAAGCGGTCGGCACGGTGCGCTGCAACGGCTGCGGCGCGGCGATCGACCTCGCCAAGGACGCTGCATGTCCGTACTGTCGCGCGCCGGTCGCGGTGCTCGATCCCGACGCGCTCGCCCAGACCGTGGCCGCGCTGTCGACGGCCGAATCCGCGCGTCACAACATCAACCCGGTCGCGCTGGCGGATGCGCTTATGGAGGCCGAGCGCTTCAACCACACGCTCGCCGACCGCGCGCCGGGCGGCAACACCGACGCGATCGTCGCCGCGATCCAGCTCGGCGCGACCGCGCTCGACATCCTGTTCCACGTTCGCTGACGCCCCGGACGTCGCGATCGCGCGCGCTACAATTCCAGGGTTCGCGTCCCGTTCTACCGGAGTCAGCTCATGAACAAGACCTCTTTCCTTCTCGTGGGAGTCGCCCTGGCCGTGGCCGGAAGCGTCCTCGCCCAGGCCCCGGCACCCATGGCGCCGATGCCGGCGATCGCCGGGCACACCTGCGCGAAGCCCGAGTTCCCGGGCAAGGTCGCGACGCAGTCGCGCCAGAAGAAATGGTCCGACGACTTCAAGGGCTATATCGAGTGCCTCAAGACCTACATCGGCGAGCGGAACGCCGCGATCGAGGCGAACAGCAAGGCGGCGAGGACGGCGGTCGAGGAGTTCAACGCCGACGTCGCCGAGTTCAACGCGCACATCAAGTCGCTGAGCGAATGACCTCCGCCCGCTAGCGCGCGGGACGCTCGACGTCGGTCACGACACCGTTCACGCAGGTGAACGCCATCGCTCGCGATGGCGCGCTGCCATCGTCGTCGTAGATGTGACGCATGCCCGGCGTCAGGGTCATGGCCCCGCCCGGGCCGGGGCTCGGCGCCTGCATCCCTTCGCTGCGGTCGGGAGGTCCGGCGTCGTTGATCACGCTGCCGCAGTCGCGCCCCGGCGTGATCGCCCGCCGCGCGAGCACCGCGGGCGACGCATCGCGCCGCGAGCTCGTGTCGGCGAGCTCGTCCGCGGACGGCGGCTGCGCCGACGCGTCCTCGCCACGGTCGAACGCGACGCGCCCGTCGAGGAATCCGACGCGTCGCCCGCCGCCCGGGTGGCGGAAGATCCACACCTCGCTGACGCGGTCCGTGGACGAGCCGCCGCGAATCTCGGTCGGCGTGCCGTAGGCGGCTTGGACGAACCGCTTCGGCATGCCGGTGACGACCTGGCCCTGCTTCGCCGCGCTCGCCCACTGCGCCTCCAGCGCGGCCGGCTCGCGGGACGACCCGTTGTCCGGCTGCAGCTCGACGCGCGCACCCTTCTCGGTCTTCGCGCACGGCTCCTGCTGGTAGGTCGTGCGGCCCGACGTGTCGACGCACTTGTAGACCTGCGCGTGGGCGAGGCCGCAGGCGGCGAGGAAGACGATGGCCGGGAGCAGGCGGATCATCGGGAAATGATAACGCCGCACGGTGCGCCGTGTCCTGACGCGGTACGATGCACTGCACCATGCGCGCCGCCCCTGCGGAGCCCCGCCCGATCCCCGCCGACGACCCCGCCCGGGCCGTCGCGCTGGCGCTGATCGCGGGCTTCGACAAGCACTACGCCCTCTTCCGCGATTGCGCGCGCGCGGCGCAGCGGCATTTCGAGGCCGGCCAGTTCCTGTCCATCGTCCATGCGGCGCGCGACCGCATCGACTTCTACGACCGCCGCGTGAGCGAGACGGCCGAGCACCTGCGCCGCGAGTTCGGCGCGTCGGGCATCGAAGGCGACGGCGCCGACGCGTTGTGGACGCGCGCGCGGCCCTATTACGTCGCGCTGCTCGCCGAGCACCGGCAGCCGGAATGCGCCGAGACGTTCTTCAACTCGGTGTCGTGCCGGTTGCTCGACCGCGACTACTTCCACAACGGCGCGATGTTCGTCCGTCCGGCCGTCGCGACCGAGTACCTCGACGCCGGCGAGCCGGCCTATCGCAGCTACTACCCGCGCGAGCGCGGCCTGCGCACCGCGCTCATCGACCTGATCCTGGATTTCCGCCTCGAGCGCCGCTTCGCCGACTTCCGCGGCGACCTCGCGAACGTGCTCGCGGCCTTTCGCCGTCGCCTGCCGCGGCCGTTCGTGCTCGACGCGAATTTCCAGATCCAGGTGCTGTCGTCGCTGTTCTTCCGCAACCGCTCCGCGTACATCGTCGGGCGCGTCGTCAACGGCGCGCAATCGCGCCCGTTCGCCGTGTCGATCCGCCACGCGCCGGGCGGCGATCTCTATGTCGACGCGCTGCTCGCCGACCCGCTCGAGCTCGCGCTCCTGTTCAGCGCCAACCGCGCGTACTTCCTGGTCGACATGGAGGTGCCGTCGGCGACGGTCGAGTTCCTGCGCGCGATCCTGCCCGACAAGACGGCCTCCGAGCTCTACACGATCGTCGGCCTGCAGAAGCACGGCAAGACGCTCTTCTTCCGCGACTTCCTGCAGCACCTGCGCCACTCGACCGACCGCTTCGTCGCCGCGCCGGGCATCCGCGGTCTCGTGATGGCCGTGTTCACGCTTCCGTCGTATCCCTACGTATTCAAGCTCATCAAGGATCGCATCGCGGCGTCGAAGGACACCGACCGCGCGCGCGTCACGCAGAAATACGCGCTGGTCAAGCACCACGACCGCGCTGGACGGATGACCGACATCCTCGAGTACTCGGACGTGACGCTCCCGCGCGAGCGCTTCGCGCCGGCGCTGCTCGACGAGCTCTGCACGGTCGCGCCGTCGCAGGTGAGCGTCGAGGGCGATTGGGTGCTGATCCGCCACGTCTACATCGAGCGGCGGCTCATGCCGCTCAACCTGGTGCTCGAGGGCGCCGACGATCGCGTGCGCGAGCACGCGCTCGACGAGTACGGCCGCGCGATCCGCGAGCTCGCGGCGGTCAACATCTTCGCCGGCGACCTGCTGTTCAAGAACTTCGGGCTCACGCGCTACGGCCGCGTGGTGTTCTACGACTACGACGAGATCGAGTACATGACCGACTGCGCGTTCCGCGCGATTCCGCCGGCGCCGCCCGGTCACGACGAGATGTCGGGCGAGGTCTGGTACCGCGTCGGCCCGCGCGACATGTTCCCCGAGGAATTCGCGACCTTCCTGCTCACCGATCCGCGCAACCGCGCGGCGTTCGAGCGCCGCCACGCCGAGCTGCTCGACGCGCGCTGGTGGCAGCGCACGCAGGCGGCCATTCGCGCGTCGGGCGCGGCCGAGGTGCTGTCGTACGGCGACGACGTGCGCTTCGCGCCGCCCGACGGCGCGCGCCGCACGCGTGCGCGGGCCGCGCCGGTGCCGCGATGAAGCGGTCGCGACGCGGGGCGATCGCTGCGCTCATCGCCGTCCCGTTTGCGCGCGCGTCGGCCGCCGATGCGACGCTCGTCGCCGCCGCGCGCCGCGCGCGCGATCTGCGCGGCGAGGCGGTGCGCCGTGGCGACCAGCCGTACGGCGCCGTCGTCGTCCGGGACGGGCGCATCGTCGGCGAAGGCCTCTCGGCGGTCGTGACGCGAAACGACCCGGACGCGCACGCCGAGCGCGTCGCGCTCGCCGACGCCGCGGCGCGCCTCGGACCGGAAGGCGTGAAAGGCGCGGTGCTCGTCGGCAGCTCGCGCGCCTGCCCGCGCTGCACCGAGGCCGCCCGGCACGCCGGCATCGCCCGGCTCTGGCACGGCGAAACGCCGGTCGACGACGGTGCGCCCTAGGGCCTGTGAGCCCTAAGCGCCGTTCGGCGGTCGCCGGGCACCGGCCTTCGGGCGACTGGCGGCGGACCGGTGGTCGCAGCGATACTCACCCTGGGAAGCTGCGAGCACGGTGACGAAACGCCGCGCCGCATGGGGGAGCGCTTGGCCTATCTCAGCCTGTTCACGGTCCTGCGGCAGGGACTGGGACCGTCGTCCATGCACACGGCGGGCCCGTGGCTCGCCGCGCGCCAGTTCGTCCACGACCTGTCGGCCGGCGGGCAGCTCGGCTCAGTTGCGCGCCTCGGCGTCGAGCTCTACGGCGGCGCCGCGTGCGTCGGGCGCGAAGCGCTGGCGGACGGCGCGGTGGTCGCGGGGCTGTCGGGCGTCGAACGCGCCTCGAGCGACGCGGCGGGCATTGCCCTCCTGCACCGGGAGGCCCTGGGGCGCCGCGTCGTCAACCTCGACGGCCGCCACAAGGTGCGCTTCGATCCCGCCGACGACATCGGCTTCCGCGTCGACCGCGCACTCCCGTTCGGCGGCAGCGCCGTGCGCTTCGCCGCGTTCGACGAGCATGGCACCGTCGTCGCCGATCGCGTCTATGTGCCCGTCGGCGACGACGAGATCGTCGGCGCCGGCGATGCCGCGATCCGCCGCCGGGCGCTGCGCGTGCCCTACGACTACGAACCCTCCGCCGACGCGCTGCTCGAGGCGTGCCGCGCCGCCGGCGGACGTCGCATCGGCTTCGTCGCGCTCGCGAACGAAGGCGCGCTCCACAGCCCGGGCGAGGTGCGCCAGCGCCTGCTCGCCATGGCCCGGACGATGCGCGCGTCGGTCCGGCGCGGGTGCCTGCGCAACGACGCGCTGCCGAGCGGCCGCAAGCGCACGGCGGGCGCGCTCGCCGAGGCGCTCGATGCGCGGACCTCGACCGCTGCGCAACGCTGCCGCGTCTTTGCGCTCGCGGCGGCCGAGGAGAACGCCGCGGGCGAGATGTCGGTCGCGGCGCCCTCGAACGGCGCGGCGGGCGTCGTCGCGGCGCTGCTCGAGCACGCGCTCGAGCGCGAGGACGTGCCCGACGACGCCGAGATCGACTTCCTCGCGACCGCGGGCGCCGTCGGCGCGCTGTTGCGCCGCGCGGGCTTGAAGCAGGTCGGTTGCCAGGGCGAAGTCGGCGTCGCCGCGGCGATGGCCGCCGCGGGCATGGCCTCGGCGATGGGCGGCACGCCGCCGCAGGCGCTGCATGCCGCGGAGCTCGCGCTCGAGCCGCACCTCGGGCTCGCGTGCGACCCGATCGGGGGTCGCATCGAATCGCCGTGCATCGAGCGCAACGGCCTCGCGGCTGCGCGCGCATGCGCGGCGGCGACCACCGCGCTGCACATGCCGGAGCCACGCGTCGGGCTCGACGCCGTGGTCCGCTCGATGGTCGAGTCGTCGCGCGCGCTCGCGGGTCGCTACAAGCAGGCGTCGCTGGGCGGCGTGGCGCTGTCGGTGCCCGACTGCTGAGTGCTACGCTAGCGGCATGAAGCGGCTCGTCACGGTCAGCGCCCTCGTTCTCGCGTTTTCGCTCGCCGGCTGCGCGGCTCCCGAGAAGGGGCCGGACGTGCCGTCGCAGGACACGCTCGCCTGCGAGCTCTCGGGCCAGCGGCTGGTCATCCGCTTCCTGCCCGACGAGGTGCGAATGGTCTCGCCCGAGGGCGACCCCGTCATCCTGCAGAAGGTTCCGGCGTCGTCAGGCGTGCGCTACACCAACGGCCTGGTCGAGATCCGCGGCGGCGGCGGCCCGATCTCCAATCCCGGCCGTCTCGTGTACATCCGCGATGGCAACGGCTGGACGCTCGAGAACTGCGCGCCGCTGATGGTCCCCGGCCCGCCGAAGTGACTGCGACGGTCGGCGTCGTCGGCCCCGGGGCGATGGGGCTTGGCATCGTCGCCTCGCTCGTGCGCGCCGGCATGCGCGTCGTCGCACGCGACATCAGGCCCGAGGCCGACGAGCGCGCGCGGGCCGCAGGCGCCAAAATCGCATCGTCGCCGGCCGACGTCGCGCGCGCCGCGCCGGTCGTGATCGTCGTCGTCGTCGACGCAGCGCAGGTCGACGAGGTCCTGTTCGGCGCCGACGGCATCGTCGCGTCGGGCGTTCCGGACCGCATCGTCATGGTCGCCTCGACGCTCGACCCGGACTACGTGCGCGCGCTCCCCGCGCGCTGCATGCGCGCCGGCATCGCCATCCTCGACACGCCGATCTCGGGCGGCCCGGCGAAGGCGCACGACGGCACGATGACGATCATGGTCGCGGGGCCGGGCGAGGCGCGCGAGCGCGTCGCGCCGGTGCTCGAGGCGATCGCCGCCCGGCGCTTCCCAATCTCCGATCGCGTCGGCGACGCGGCCGCGACCAAGATCGTCAACAACCTGCTCGCGGCCGCGAACCTCGCGGCGGCCGCCGAAGCGCTCGCGCTGGCCGAGGCGCTGGGACTCGACGTGCGCGCGACCGCGGACGTCATCGCGGCATCGTCGGGGGCGAGCTGGATCTTCGCCGACCGCGTGCCGCGCGCGCTCGCCGGCGACTACGTCCCGCGCGCGGCCTCGCGCATCCTCGCGAAGGACGTCGGCATCGCGTGCGATGTCGCGCGCCGCGCGGAGGCGCACGACACGTTCGCGCAGGCGGCGAAGCGCGCGTTCGACGACACCGTCTTGGCAGGCTATGGCGAGGACGACGACGCGGCGATCGTGCGCCGCGCGCGCGAGCGCATGCGTCAGCGCGCCGGCGGCGGGCCGTCGACGTCGTAGTAGCGGAAGCTGAACTGCCGGATCGGGTGCGCGCGGTAGTTGCGCACGCGCTGGTGCCAGACGTGGTCCTCGATCAGGTGCTGCGTCAGGCGCATCGGCGCGTACGCGACGATCAGTGCCTGCATGCGGCCGAACAGCGCCGTCCGCGCCGGGCTGTCGGGCAGCTTCCGCGCCTCGTCGTAGAGCTTGTCGTACTCGGCGAGCTTGAAGCGCGACTGGTTCTCCTGCCCCGCGTTGGGCCCGTAGAGCAGCTGCATGAAGTTCTCGGCGTCCGGGTAGTCGGCGTTCCAGCCGTCGCTCGCGAACGGGATCTTCCCGTTGCGCGCCATCTTGCGCAGCTCCGGCAGCTTGTCCTTCTGGATCGACAGCCTGAGCCCGATCGCGTCGAGGCTCTTTTTCCAGAGCTCGTCCGCCTCGCGCTGCGCGGACGTCGGCACCGACCAGCGCTCGAGCACGAGCGACTTGCCCTCGGGCGTCTCGCGGTAGCCGTCGCCGTCCCGATCCTTGTAGCCGAACCTGTCGAGCAGCGCGCGCGCCGCCGCGGGATCGTAGGTCTGCGCGCCGAGCTTCCAGTTCGGGTCGTAGCCGGCGATGTTCGGCGGCACGAGGCTCTGGGCGAGCACCGCGCGACCTTTCGACAGCACGCGGATCGCCTGCGGAACGTCGTACGCCATCGCGATCGCGCGGCGCAGCGCGATCTTCGGCGGCTCGTAGCCGCCGACGACCGGGTGCTCCATGTTGAAGTAGAACCAGTAGGTGTTCGGGCGCAACGACGACTCGTGCGAGATCCCCCGCGCCGCGAGCGCAGGCTTGAGCTTCCCGTCGACGAGGAACTCCTCGATCAGCGACGTCGGCAGCAGCGAGTCGACGTCCGCCTCGCCGTTCAGGAACGCGAGCACGCGCGATTGCGCTTCCTCGACGACGTTGACCTCGACGCGATCGAGCAGCGGCAGCCTGCGCCCCTTGAGCGCCGCGACGATCGCCTGCGACGACGCCGGCACCGGCCCCGCCGGCGTGTAGGTCTCGACGCGGAAATCGGGATTGCGCTCGAGCACCATGCGCGCGCTGCGCTTGTACTCGCCGAGCGTGAACGCGCCGGTGCCGACCGGGTGCGCGCCGATGTCGAGGCCGTAGCGCTCGACGACCTCGCGCGCGACGGCGCCGAGGTACGGCACTGCGAGGACGTACGGGAAGCGCAGGTCGGGCGCGTTGAGCTTGATGCGCAACGTGTAGCGGTCGACGACCTCGAGGCCCGGAAGCGGCGCGTCGTAGTCGAACTTGCCGGCCTTCGCGGCCGCGCGCGCCGCGTCGCCCCCCTCGATCTTGCCCTCGAACAGCCACAGCCACGGCGATTTGACCGCCGGATCGAGGATGCGCTTGTACGTGTACGCGTAGTCGGCGGCCGTCAGCTCGCGCGGCTTGCCGCCGAACGCCGGGTCGGGCGTGAAGCGGATGCCCTTCCTGAGGCGGCACGTCCACGTGCGCCCGCCGTCGGCGGAGACCGGCATCGCCTCCAGCGTGCGCGGCACGAGCTTGACCGGGCGCGCGAGGTAGTCGTAGTCGAGCATGTTCTCGAACACCTCGGCGATGACGGTGTCGGACGGCGCATCGGACGCGAACGCCGGGTCGAAGCTCGTCTCGGCGGTCGTGAGGAGCGTTCGCAGCACGCGCGGCGGGTCGGCCGCCCCGGCGGGAGCCGCGATGGCAAATGCAAGCAGGGCGAATCCGATGCGGAGCGAAGCGCTCATCCGGGCGATCTTAATTCACGTATCGACCCAGGCTCTGGCACCATGACGACAACCGCCTTCCGGAGACGCCGATGACCCGCCCCGCCCGCCTCGCTTCCGCCCTCGCGTTCGCGGCGGCCACCCTCGCGTCCTTCGCATTCGCGCAAGGTCCCGCGCCCGCGCCGAAGGCCGGCCAGGCCGTCGCGACATTTGCCGGCGGCTGCTTCTGGTGCATGGAGCCGCCGTACGACAAGTTGCCCGGCGTGATCGCGACGACCTCGGGCTACATGGGAGGGAGCAAGAAGCACCCGACCTACGAGGAGGTGTCGCGCGGCATCACCGGCCACACGGAAGTCGTGCAGGTGCTCTACGACCCGTCGAAGGTCAGCTACGACAAGCTCCTCGAGGTGTTCTGGGTCAACGTCGATCCGACCGTCGCCGACCACCAGTTCTGCGACTACGGCTCGCAGTACCGCACGTCGATCTTCGTGCACACGCCCGAGCAGCGGAAGGCCGCCGAGGCGTCGAAGGCCGCGGTCGACAAGACCAAGACCTTCAAGCAGTCCATCGTCACGCCGGTCGTCGACGCTGGCGACTTCTGGCCTGCGGAGGACTACCACCAGGACTATTACAAGAAGAACCCGGCGCGCTACACGTATTACCGCACCGGCTGCGGACGCGACGCGCGCCTCAAGGAGCTCTGGGGCGCGAAGGCCGGCCACTGAATCGGCGGCCTTCCGGGGCGATTGACCCGCTCTGACACGGCGGCCATACTCGACGCGAGCGCCGTCGAGCCGGCGCACGACGTGCGGCTGGACCTCCGGGAGGGCACGCGATGGAGATGAGGCCGTTGAACGGCGGGAGCCTCAAGGCCGCCGGCTACGACGAGCGCACGCGCAAGCTCGTCATCGAGCTCACGTCCGGCACGTTCGAGTACTCGGGCGTGTCGCCCGAGATCTGGCGCCGCCTCGCGAGCGCGAGCTCGCCGTGGAGCTTCTTCCGCGACAACGTCGACGAGGAATTCGTCGCCAAGCGAGTCCGGTGACATCCCGCGAAGCGTTGTGGGTCAGGCTTCAGCCTGACGCTCTTCGGCGCTGCGAAAAGCGTCCGGCTGAAGCCGGACCCACAAGGACTTCGACGCCGGTTACTGGACGGTGAGCTTGCGGCCGGCCACCACCGGCTTCTTCGCGAGCTTGAGCTCCAGCACGCCGCTCTCGTACTTCGCCTCGCTCGCGGTCTCGTCGAGCTCGGACGGCAGCGTGAAGCTGCGGAACATCTGTCCCGCATAGCGCTCGGTGTGGATGACGCGGTCGCCGTCCCGCTTCTCGGACGCGCGCTTCACCTCGGACGCGATCGTCACCTGGTTGCCTTCGATCGTCACGTGGATGGCGTCCTTGCTCACGCCGGGGACCTCGGCGTGCACGACGTAGCCCTGGTCGTTCTCGGTCACGTCGAGGCGGATCGCCTGGGGCGCTTCGCTGTCGCCGCGCCGCACCGGCGCGAAGAAGCCGCGGAACAGCTCGTCGATGCCGGCGGTCGTCGCGAAAGGATCGTAGACTTGCAATCGGGCCATGGGGTTCTCCTCGGGAGCCTGAAGTTTCGATAAAGTTGGGTGGCCTGTAGGCGGGCGTAAAGTCCCGTCACCAGGCCGGTACCTTCTAGATGCAGACCGCCCGGGAGCGTTTCAAGGGCTCATCCGCAGGACGCCGACCGCCGATGACCGAACCGCTCAACGCCCAGGACCTCCGTGTGCTCGCCGACCGGCTCCGCCATCGCCACAGCGAGCTACGGACGGCCATCCGCGACCAGTTCGCCGATCACGACGATCCCGAGCACATGGCGCTGCGCAACCGCCTCGAGGACACCGACGACTGGGCGATGGCCGACACGATGCAGGGGTTCGACATCGCGATGGTGGCGCGCGACGTCGCCGAGATGGGGGAGGTCGAGCGCGCGCTCAAGCGGCTCGCCGACGGCACCTACGGGCGCTGCGTGGACTGCGACGAGACGATCCCGACGGCACGGCTGCACGCCTACCCGTCGGCGGCGCGCTGCATCCGCTGCCAGGAGGCGGTTGAGCGCCGTGCCGCGCAGACCGGGACGTCCGCCTAGCGCCGCGCCGCGCGCGGGCCACCCTTCGCGTAGCGCCCGATCCAGTCGAAGAATTCGCGGTACCAGCGGATCGAGTTCTGCGGCTTCAGGATCCAGTGGTTCTCGTCGGGGAAGTAGAGCAGGCGCGACGGGACGCCCTTCGCCTTCAGCGTGTGGTAGTACTGCAGCGCCTGCGTCGCAGGCACGCGATAGTCCTGCTCGCCGTGCACGACCAGCGTCGGCGTCTCCGCGCGTCGGACATGGTGGTGCGGCGACTGGCGCAGCACGCGCGCCATGTCGTCCCAGTGCCACGCGCCGAGCTCGCGGTGGAACCACGCGTAGCCGTCGGTCGCCATCATGCTGACCCAGTCGTAGCAGCCGGCGTGGCATACGTATGCGCGATAGCGGCGCGAGTGGCCGTTCATGTACGCCGCCATGAACCCGCCGTAGCTCCCGCCGGTCGCGACCAGCCGCTCGCGGTCGATGTAGCCGGCGCGCAGCAGCGTGTCGGTCGTCGCCTCGATGTCGGCGAACTCCTTCTCGCCGTAGCGCGCGACGATGGACTCGAGGTAGCGCTGCCCGAAGCCCGAGCTGCCGTGGTAGTTGGTCATCGCGACGACGTAGCCGTGGCCGGCGAACACGTGCGCATTCCAGCGGAAGTGCCAACCGTCGCCGTGCGCGGCGTGCGGGCCGCCATGGATCGAGTGCAGCAGCGGCCACTTCCGCTTCGAATCGAAGTTCGGCGGATAGACGATCCACGCCTGGACCGGCGCGCCGCCCCACCCTTTCACCGTGATGTCGCGCGTCTCGCCGAGGGCGTGCCGCGCGAGCACCGCGTCGTTGGTCGACTCGAGCGCCCGCTCGCGCTCACCGTTCGCGCCCACCGCGAACAGCGCCGGCGGATGGCCCGAGCTCGCGCGGTCGAACGCGATCGTCGTGCCGTCGCGCGACTGCGCGAAGTCGCCGATCGCGCCGCCTGGCGCGACGACGACCGGCCGGGTGGCGCCGGGCATGAGGCGGTAGAGGATCGTGCGGCCGCGATCCTCGGCGGTGAACAGGACGCCGCGGCCGTCGCGCGCCCATTGCGCGTGCATCGGCGCGCGGTCGAACGCGGTCGCGAGCGCGCGCGGCCGGCCGCCGCGCCGCGGCACGATCTCGAGATGGCCCTGGTCGACGTGCGAGCGCTCGGTGTCGTGCGACAGGTACGCGACGACGCGGCCGTCGGGCGAGTAGCGTGGCGCACTGTCCGAACGGCCCGTCGACGGCGTCAGCACGCGCTTGCGCCGGGTGCGAAGGTCGATCGTGACGATGTCGGTCTTGTGCAGCATGCCGGGCTCGTCGGCGAGATCGGCCGTCATCGCGATCTCGCGACCGTCCGGCGCGATGTCGAAGTCGTTGCTCGACGGTTCCCAGGGCGGCAGCGCGAGCCCGGTGCCGGCGAGCACGTCGCGGCAGCGGCCGGTCTCGACGTCGCAGATCATGATATGAGGCTCGCGCCCGTCGGTGAGCCAGTGGTCCCAAAAGCGCGCCTCGGCGCGCTCGGTCGCGTGCACCTTGACCTTGTCGTCCTTGCGCTGCTTCAGCCGCTTCGCCTGCGCCGCGTCGGTCTCGAGGTCGCGCCACACCGACGAGATGAACGCGATGCGCTTGCCATCGGGAAACCAGCGTGGCGAAGCCACGCCTGTCGCGAGCGCGGTGACACGCCGCGCCTCGCCACCGTCGGGCGCGATCACGTAGAGCTGCGGCGCCTCGTCGTCCTTGCGCTTCGCGGTGAACGCGATTCTGCGTCCGTCGGGCGACCACACCGGCCCGCCGTCCTTGTCGCCCGCGGTCAGGCGGCGCGGCTTCGCGCGTCCGGGCGCGGTCGGGTACAGCCACAGCTCGGTCGCGCCTTCGTTCTTGTCGACGTCGTAGCTCGTGACCGGCGCGCACGCGAGCGCGCCGTCGGGCGAAAGCGTCGGCGTGCCGATGCGCTTCAGTGCCCAGAGAGCCTCGACGGTGAGCGGCGGTCGGCGCGCGGCCATCGGTTTCGTCCTTGCGGTTACAATCGACCGGGCATTCTAGCCCTCGCTTCGCGCGACCCGCGCGCGGCCGAACCCATCCACGACGCGAAAATTCACGATGAGCGAAATGCACTACCGCCGACTCGGACGCGCAGGTGTCAAGGTGAGCGCGCTGTCGTTCGGCTCCTGGGTCACCTACGGCAACCAGCTCGGCACGGATGCGGCCCGCGAGTGCATGACGGCCGCGTACGACGCCGGCGTCAATTTCTTCGACAACGCGGAGGTGTACGCGAAGGGGCAGTCGGAGACGATCATGGGCGAGGTGCTCGCGAAGGCCGGCTGGCGCCGGTCGAGCTACCTCGTGTCGACCAAGCTCTTCTGGGGACTGCACGACGGCCCCAACGAGAAGTCGACGCTCAACCGCAAATACCTGCTGCAGGGGATCGACGGGTCGCTCGAGCGCCTCAAGCTCGACTACGTCGACCTCGTGTACTGCCACCGCGCCGACCCCGACACGTCGATCGAGGAGACGGTGCACGCGATGCACGACATCGTCACGTCGGGCCGTGCCGTCTACTGGGGCACCTCCGAGTGGACGGCGGCCGAGATCGCGGAGGCCTGGCACATCGCCGACCGGCGCAACATGCACAAGCCGGTCGTCGAGCAGCCGCAGTACAACCTGTTCCACCGCGAGCGCGTCGATAAGGAATACGCGCGCCTGTACGACGACATCGGCCTGGGCACCACGATCTGGAGCCCGCTCGCGTCGGGCCTCCTGACCGGGAAGTACAACGACGGGGTTCCGCCCGGCTCGCGCGGCACGCTGAAGGGCTACGAATGGCTCGCGGAGCGCGTCACCGATCCCGCGAAGCTCGCGGTCGTGCGCCGCCTCGCGCCGATCGCGCGCGACCTGGGTTGCACGCTCGCGCAAATGTCGCTCGCGTGGTGTCTCAAGAACCCGCACGTGTCGTCGGTCATCACTGGCGCGAGCCGTGCCTCGCAGGTCGTCGAGAACCTGAAGGCGCTCGACGCGGTCGCCAAGCTCACGCCCGACGTGATGGCGCGCATCGAGGCCGTCGTCGCCGCGAAGGCGCCCGGCTGACGCGATGGCCGCCGACGCTCCCGTCGCGATCGTCACCGCCGCGAGCCGCGGCATGGGCGCCGCGTGCGCGCGCGAGCTCGCCTCGCGCGGCTGGCGCGTGTCGCTGATGGCGCGCGGCGCCGACGTGGAGGCGCTCGCGGACGAGCTCGGCGGCATCGCCACGCGCGGCGACACGTCGCGCGACGAGGATCTCGCGCGCGCGGTGAAGGCCACGCTCGACGCCTACGGGCGCGTCGACGGCGTCGTCAACAATACCGGCCACGCGACCAAGGGCGCCTTGCTCGACATCGCCGACGCCGACTGGCACGCGGGCCTCGACCTCCTGCTTTTGAACGTCGTGCGCATGGCGCGCCACGTCACGCCGCCGATGCGCGCGCGCAAGCGCGGGGCGATCGTGAACGTGTCGACGTTCGCCGCCTTCGAGCCCGACCTGCGCTTCCCGGTCAGCTCCACGCTGCGCGCGGCGCTCGGCAGCTTCGCCAAGCTCTACGCCGATGCCGAGGCGAAGCACGGCATCCGCATGAACAACCTGCTGCCCGGGTTCATCGACACGCACGGGGTCGACGGCGCGATCCGCGACACGATCCCGAGCGCGCGCTACGGCACGCCCGAGGAGATCGCGCGCACCGCGGCATTCCTGCTGTCGGACGACGCCGCGTACGTCACCGGCCAGAACCTGCGTGTCGACGGCGGGCTGACGCGGAGCGTATGAAGACCCCCCTCGAAGCGCGCAAGCGCGCTTCCCCCCCGAGGGGGGCGCAGCGCCTGCGATTCGACCTCCGGGCGGCCGTTCGGTCGGCAGGCGCTGCACGATGAATCCGGTCGAGAGCCTGCGCGAGGAGCAACGCTCCGCCTTCCTCTACCGTGCCTGCGCGGCCGCGGAAGAAGGGACGCCCCGCGCCGAGCTGTTCCGCCGCCTCGCCGGCGAGGCCGAGGCGCAGGGCGCGATCTGGCGCGCGCAGATCACCGCGCGCGGCGGCGACACGCCGGCGCCGTTCGAGCCCGATGCGCGTGCGCGACTGGTGGCCGGCCTCGTCCACTGGATGGGACCGCGCCGGCTGCGCGGCGTACTCGCCGCGATGAAGGTGCGCGGCATGGCGGTCTACTCGAATTCGGGCGGCCGCAGCGAGCCGACGCACGCGCCGCCGGTCGCCGGCGCGCCGCTCGAGCGGCGCCACCGCGGCCTCGGCAGCGGCGGCAACCTGCGCGCCGCGGTGTTCGGCGTCAACGACGGGTTGGTGTCCAACGCGAGCCTGATCCTCGGCGTCGCGGGCGCGGGCGGCGACACGCGCACCGTCCTGCTGGCGGGCGTCGCCGGCCTCGCGGCGGGCGCGTTCTCGATGGCCGTCGGCGAGTACGTGTCGGTGCGCTCGCAGCGCGAGCTCTACGAATACCAGATCGCGCTCGAGCGCGACGAGCTCGAGCAATACCCCGAGGCGGAGGCGCAGGAGCTCGCGCTGATCTACGCGGCGAAGGGTGTGCCGAAGCGCCAGGCCGAGCAGGTGGCGAAGCGCCTGGTCGCCGATCCCGAGCACGCGCTCGACACGCTCGCGCGCGAGGAGCTGGGTCTCAATCCCAGCGAGCTCGGCGCCCCGTTCGGCGCGGCCGCGAGCTCGTTCGCCGCGTTCGCGGCCGGTGCATCGATCCCGCTCCTGCCGTACTACTTCGCGGCGAACGCCAGCGCGCTGACCGTCGCGATCGCGGTGACGGCGGTCGCGCTGTTCGCGATCGGCGCGACGCTGTCGCTGTTCACCGGCCGCGGCGCGCTCGCCTCGGGCCTGCGCATGCTCGTGCTCGGCGCGAGCGCCGGCGCCGTGACCTACGCCGTCGGCCGACTCGCCGGCATCGCGGTGGGCTGATGCCGCGCAGCCGCGCGGCGCTCGCGCTCAAGCCCGGGCGCGAGAAGTCGGTCGCGCACCGGCATCCGTGGATCTTCTCGGGCGCGATCGAGCGCGTCGACGGCGCGCCGGGTCCAGGCGAGACCGTCGCGGTCCACGCGCACGACGGGGCGTTCCTCGCCCTCGCCGCCTTCTCGCCCGCCTCGCAGATCCGCGCGCGCGTCTGGTCGTTCGCCGACGAGCCGATCGACGCGGCGTTCCTCGCGCGGCGCATACGTGCGGCCGTCGATGCGCGCGGTGGCCTGCTCGACGCCCGTCACGACGCGTGCCGGATCGTGCACGCCGAATCTGACGGGCTGCCGGGGGTCGTCGCCGACCGCTACGCGGACACGCTGGTCGTGCAGTTCTCGTCGGCGGGCGCCGAGGCCTGGCGCGACGCGATCGTCGACGAGCTGGTCGCGGCGACCGGGGCGACGACCGTGGTCGAGCGCTCGGATGCCGAGGTGCGCCAGCTCGAGGGGCTCGCCCCGCGCATCGGCGTCCTGAGCGGTCGCGTCGACGGGCCGGTCGCGATCCGCGAGGACGCGATCGCGTACCGCGTCGACGTCGAGCGCGGCCAGAAGACCGGCTTCTACCTCGACCAGCGCGACAGCCGCCGCCGCGTGCGCGAGCTCGCACGCGACCGGCGCGTGCTCAACGCGTTCTGCTACACGGGCGGGTTCACGCTGGCGGCGCTGGCGGGCGGCGCGCGCGAGGTCGACTCGATCGACAGCTCGACCGACGCGCTCGCGCTGGCGCGCGACAACCTCGCTGCGAATCCCTCGCTGCCGGCCGACCGCGCGCACTGGATCGAGGCGGACGTGTTCGCCGACCTTCGGCGCATGCGCAACGAAAACCGCCACTACGACCTCGCGATCCTCGATCCGCCCAAATTCGCGCCGACCGCCGCGCACGCGCAGCGCGCAGCGCGCGCGTACAAGGACATCAACCTGCTCGCGCTCAAGCTCCTCGCGCCCGGCGGCCTGCTCGCGACGTTCTCGTGCTCGGGCGGCGTATCCGCGGACCTGTTCCAGAAGATCGTCGCGGGCGCCGCGGTCGACGCGAAAGTCGACGCGACGATCGTCGGCCACTTCGCCGCGAGCGCCGATCACCCGATCGCGCTGGCGTTTCCCGAGGGCGAATACCTCAAGGGGCTGCTTATCCGCCGCAATTGAGGACATCCCCAAAAACGACGCCGCAACCGGTCGCCCGGTTGCGGCGTCGTCGACTCGACCGGACGGACAGGAGGTCGTCCGGCGCGAGATCCTTCAGTCGGTCAGGTGCTCAAGCACGAGCTCATGAACGTCTTGCGCTCGTCGCCCTTCATCGGACCGGCTTTCTTGTTGCAGGCGGTCATCTTCTCCTGCTGTGTCATCTTCGGCGCGTCGCCCGACAGGCACGAGCTCATGAACGTCTTGCGCTCGTCGCCCTTCATCGGACCGGCCTCCTTGTTGCAGGCCGACATCCTCTCCTGCTGCGTCATCTTGGGCGCGTCGCCCGACAGGCACGCGCTCATAAACGTCTTGCGTGCATCGCCGGTCTTGCCTTCGGCGCGCTTGTTGCAATCCCTCATGCGGTCCTGTTGGGCGTTGGTCGCCGTCGCTGGCGCGGCGGGCGCGGTCCTGGCCTTGTCCTGTGCAAGCGCGGAGGCCGGCAGCGCGAGCGCCAGCGCGAACGCGAGGGCGGTCATTCTTGTCATCTTGGGTTTCTCCTAGGAATCGACCGAGGCTTTCCTGCCCAGTCTACGCAGCGCTCAACGCGCCACGCAACCAATCGGACGACCGACGCCTGCAGCGCTGTTGCTTCGCCGCATCTTGCATTGCACAATCCCTGTGACGCGGGGGACGACTACGTGTAAGCTATTGTTTTCTCTACCCTCGTCCTTGCCGGAGCCGCCGTGACGTCCTCGACCGCCCAACGCCATCGCCACGCCGCCGCCGGCACGCCCGCCACGGTGCGCCCGGTCGACGACACGCGCATCACCGAGATCACCGAGCTCGCGCCGCCATCGCACCTGCTGCGCGAGTTTCCGGTGTCCGAGGCGGCGGCGGTCACGACCTACGATCGCCGCCAGGCGATCCACCGCATCCTGCATGGCGCCGACGATCGGCTCGTCGTCGTCGTGGGCCCGTGCTCGATCCATGACTACGACGCCGCGATCGACTATGCGACGCGCCTCGCAGCGCTGCGCCGCGAGCTCGAGGGTGACCTCGCGATCGTGATGCGCGTGTATTTCGAGAAGCCGCGCACGACGGTCGGCTGGAAGGGCCTGATCAACGACCCGCGCCTCGACGGCAGCTTCCGGATCAACGAGGGCCTGCGGCTCGCGCGCCGCATCCTGCTCGAGATCAACGAGCTCGAGCTCCCGGCCGGCACCGAATACCTCGACATGATCACGCCGCAGTACATCGCTGACCTGATCAGCTGGGGCGCGATCGGCGCGCGCACGACCGAGAGTCAGGTGCATCGCGAGCTCGCGAGCGGGCTCTCGTGCCCGGTCGGCTTCAAGAACGGCACCCACGGCGACGTGCGCATCGCCGTCGATGCGATCAAGGCGGCGAGCGCGCCGCACCACTTCCTCTCGGTCACCAAGGGCGGCCACTCGGCGATCGTGCACACCGCGGGCAACGAGGACTGCCACATCATCCTGCGCGGGGGCAAGGCGCCCAACTACGATGCCGCGAGCATCGAGGCGACGTGCAAGGAGCTCGCTAGCGCGGGGCTCGCGCAGCGCGTGATGATCGACTGCTCGCATGCGAACAGCCAGAAGAAGCACGAGCGCCAGGTCGACGTCGCCGCCGACGTCGGCGCGCAGGTGGCCGGCGGCGACGACCGCATCGTCGGCGTCATGCTCGAGAGCCACCTGAACCCGGGCCGGCAGGACCTGAAGCCCGACACGCCGCTCGCTTACGGCGTGTCGATCACCGATGCGTGCATCGGCTGGGACGCGACGGTCGAGACGTTGCGCTCGCTCGCCGACGCCGTGCGCAGGCGCCGCATCGCGCTGGCCGACCGCGCCTGAGCTTGTGACCAAGAGCGCCGAAGGGCCGCCTCCGCGCCCGCCGGGCCGCCCCAAGGGCGCGGACGCTTCGTTCCTCGGCGCTCGCCCCCTCCTCCCGGGAGGGGGGGCGCGACGCCGCGTAAGCGGCTAGCCTGGGGGAGGCCGTGGATACAGCCGTTCCGGTCGAGACCGAGCTCCGGCTCGCGATCGACCCGGATGCGGCACGCGAGCTTCGCTCGCATCCCGCGCTCAAGGGGCTCGTGACCGGGCCCGCACGTCGCGCGCGCGTCGTCACCACCTACCACGACACCGCCGACCAGCGCCTGCGCCGCGACGGCGTCGCGCTGCGCGTGCGTCTCGACGGCCGCCGGTGGAAGCTGTCGATCAAGGGTGCGCCCCTTCCCGACGCGACCCCCGGGACCGTGGCGCGTCCCGAGCTCGAGTGGAAGGCCGATGGCCCGACGATCGACCCGGTCCGCCTGATGACCACGCCGTGGCGCGGGACGTTCGCGAAGGCATTGCGCAAGGGCAAGCTCGCGCCGGTGTTCTCGACCGACGTCCAGCGCACGACGCTGCCGCTCGCGTTCGGCGACGGGACGACGGCGACGCTCGCGATCGACATCGGCGCGATCACGCTGCCTAACCGGCGCGCGCTCGCTGGCGACTCGCGCATCGCCGAACTGGAGCTCGAGCTCGCCACCGGCGACGCGAGCCGCCTCGTCGAGCTGGCGACGCGCCTCGCCGCCGACCTGCCGGTCGCGATCGAGCCGCGCGGCAAGGCGGAGCGCGGTTACGCGCTCGCCGGCGGCACGTCGCCCGCCCCTTCGCGCGCGCGGGAGATCGAGCACGACGACGACGCGACCGCGGCACAGGCGCTGTCGTCCGTCGTCACCGAATGCGTCCGCCAGCTTGCGGCGAACACGCTGGGATTCCGCGGGCGCCATCTCGACGATGCCGAGTGGGTGCACCAGATGCGCATCGGCGTGCGGCGGTTGCGCTCGTGCGTCGCGCTCGCCGACGGCATGGCGCCGGCGAAGTCGCTCGACGACCTGCGGGCGCAGACGCGCTGGGTGCTCGACGCGCTCGGTCCGGCGCGCGATCTCGACGTGTTCGCCGACCAGACGCTGCCCGCCGTGCTTGCCGACCTCGCGCGCACGGGCTCGGAGGCACTCGCCTGGGTCGTCCAGCTCGATCGCGGCGCGAAACGCCGGCGGCGCAGCGCCGACGACGCCGCGCTCGCGTGCGTGTCGTCCGCGCGGTTCACGCGCTTCGTGCTCGCCGCGGACGGCGTCGCCGGCGCGCTGCGCATCGCGACCGGCGGGGAGGCGCACGCCCGCGCGCGCAAATTCGCCGCGCGCATCATCGACAAGCGCGCGCGCCGTCTTGCCAAGGCCGGCGAGCACCTCGCGCACGCGAGCGTCGAGGCGCGCCATGCCACGCGCATCGCCGCGAAAAAGCTGCGTTACGCGACCGAGTTCTTCGCCACGCTGTTCCCGCGCCGTCGCACCAAGGTCTACCGCGACGCGCTCGCGGACCTGCAGGACGCGCTCGGAGCATTCAACGACGCGGCGGTCGCCTCGAGGGTGGCCGGCGTGCTCGCCGGCCCGACGGCGCCGGCGACCGTCGCGATCGAAGCGTGGTCGGCCGCGCGCATCGGGCAATGCGCCAAGGCGATCGATACCGCATGGGTGCGCTACGCGAAGGCGCGCCCGTTCTGGATGCGCGATTGACGACACCCGCCCCGTACCGCGCGCCGGCGTGGCTGCCGGGCGGGCACGCGCAGACGATCTGGCCGTGGTTCGTGACGCAGACGGCCGTACGCTGGCGCCGCGAGATCGTCCCCACCACCGACGGCGACGTCTGGGCGTTCGACTGGCTCGACGCGCCGTCGCACGACCGTGCGCCGCTCGTCGTGCTGTTCCACGGCCTCGAGGGCGGCGCGACGTCGCCCTACGCGGTCGCGCTGATGGAAGCGCTCGCCGCGGCCGGCTGGCGCGGCGTCGTGCCGCATTTCCGCGGCTGCGGCGGCCTCGACAACCGGCGGCCGCGCGCCTACCACCTCGGCGATCACGAGGAAGTCGGCGCGATGCTCGCGGCCGTGCGCGAGCGGGTCGGACCGGACACGACGATCCACGCGGCCGGCGTGTCGCTCGGCGGCTCCGCGCTCCTCAATTGGCTCGGGCGCGAAGGCGCGCGGGCGACCGCGCAGGTCGCGCGCGCCGCCGCGGTCTCGGCGCCGCACGACATCGTCGCCGCCGGGCACTCGATCGACCGCGGCGCCAACCGCTTCTACGGCTTCGTGTTCCTGAGCACGATGAACCCGAAGGCACGCCTGATGGCGTCGCGGCATCCCGACGTGCTCGACCCGAAGAGCGTGCGCCGCTACAGGACGATGTACGCGTTCGACGACGCGGTGACCGCGCCGCTGCATGGCTTCTCGAGCACGACCGATTACTGGACGCGCGCGTCCTCGAAACCGTGGCTCAAGCACATCGAGGTGCCGACGCTGATCCTCAACGCGCGGAACGACCCGTTCGTGCCGGCCACTTCGCTCGCCCGCGCCGACGAGGTGTCGCCCGCCGTCACGCTCGAGCACCCGGCGCAGGGCGGGCACGCGGGCTTCGTGACCGGACCGTGGCCCGGCCGCCTCGCGTGGCTCCCGCAACGGCTGCTCGCGTGGTTCGGGCAGGTATGATCGTCCTTCGCGTCGGCTGCCCCGCATGACCCTCCCGCCCGAGATCTTCAAGGCCTACGACATCCGCGGCATCGTCGGGCGCACGCTCACGCCCGACATCGTGCGGACGATCGGCCGCGGGCTCGGCACGCTCGCGCGCGAGGCGAAGCGGCCCGCCATCGCGATCGGCCGCGACGGCCGGCTCTCGGGCCCGGAGCTGTCGCAGGCGCTTTCCGACGGCATCCGTGCCGCGGGCACCGACGTGATCGACGTCGGCATGGTCGCAACGCCGATGACCTACTACGCGAGCTACGCGCTCGACACCGGCTGCAGCGTCATGGTCACGGGCAGCCACAACCCGCCCGACTACAACGGTCTCAAGATGGTGATCGACGGCGCGACGCTCGCGGGCGACGCGATCCAGCGATTGCGCGAGCGGCTGGTGCGCGGGGACCTCGCGACCGGCGAAGGACACTACCGCGTTCACGACATCGGCGGCGCGTACCTCGACCGCATCGCGCACGACGTGAAGCTCGAGCGGCCGATGCGCATCGCGGTCGACTGCGGCAACGGCGTCGCAGGTGCGTACGCGCCGGCGCTGTACCGGCGGCTCGGCTGCGACGTCGTCGAGCTGTTCTGCGATGTCGACGGTCACTTTCCGAACCACCATCCGGATCCGTCGCAGCCCGCGAACCTCGCTGACTTGATCGCTAGACTGACGCAGGGCGACTGCGAGCTCGGCCTCGCGTTCGACGGCGACGGCGATCGCCTGGGCGTGGTCACGAAGGACGGCCACGTGATCTACCCGGACCGCCAGCTCATGCTGTTCGCGGCCGACGTGCTGGGCCGTCTGCCCGGCGCGACGATCATCTACGACGTCAAGTCGACGCGGAACCTGAAGCCCTGGATCACGACGCACGGCGGAACGCCGCTCCTGTGGAAGACCGGGCATTCGCTCATCAAGGTCAAGATGAAGGAGACGCGCGCGGCGCTCGCCGGCGAGATGAGCGGCCACACGTTCTTCGGCGAGCGCTGGTACGGCTTCGACGACGGGCTCTACGCGGGTGCGCGGCTGCTCGAGATCCTGTCGCGTCACGCGAACCCTTCGGCGGTGCTCGACGCGCTGCCCGACGCGCTGTCGACGCCCGAGTTGCACCTGGCGGTCGCCGAAGGCGAGCAGCACGCGCTGGTGCGCGATCTTGCCGAGCAAGCAACGTTCCCCGGCGCGAGCGACGTGATCCGCATCGACGGGCTGCGCGTCGAGTACGCCGACGGCTTCGGCCTCGCGCGCGCGTCGAACACGACGCCGGCCGTGGTCCTGCGCTTCGAGGCCGACGACGAATCGGCGATGAGCCGTATCCAGGGCGAATTCCGCCGCGTGTTCGCCGCCGTCCGGCCGACATTGCGCCTGCCGTTCTAGCCATGGATCCGTTGCCGGTCACGCTGGCGGACATCGAGGCGGCGCGCGAGCGCATCCGCGGCGGCATCTACGAAAGCCCGTGCGTCGAGTCGATCCCGCTCTCGAAGCTCACCGGCGCGCACATCTTCTGCAAGCTCGACTACCTGCAGCGAACCGGAAGCTTCAAGGAGCGCGGCGCGCGCAATGCGCTCCTGCAGCTCCCGCCCGAGGCGCGCGAGCGCGGCGTGATCGCGGCATCCGCGGGCAACCACGCGCAGGGCGTCGCCTACCACGGCAGCCTGCTCGGCATCCCGGTGACGGTGGTGATGCCGAAGTTCGCGCCGCTCATCAAGGTCTCGAACTGCCGCGCGCTCGGCGCCGAGGTCGTGCTGCACGGCGAGGACCTGACCGAAGCGCGCGCGAAGGCGCAGGAGCTCGGCGAGGAGCGTGCGCTGACATTCATCCACCCGTTCGACAACGCGCACGTCGTCGCGGGCCAGGGCACGATGGGCCTCGAGATTCTCGAGCAGACGCCCGACGTCGAAGCGATCGTCGTGCCGGTGGGCGGCGGCGGGCTGATCGGCGGCATCGGCATCGCCGTGAAGGCGAAGAAGGCCTCGGTCGAAATCATCGGTGTCGAGCCGGAGAACGCGCCGTCGCTCGCCGCCGCGTTCGCGCGCAAGGGGCCGGTCGCGGTGGCGCTCTCACCGACGCTCGCCGACGGCCTCGCGGTCGCGCAGACCGGCGCGATCAACTATGCGATCACCAAGCGCGTCGTCGACCGGCTCGTCACCGTCGACGAAGCCTCGATCGCGCTCGCGATCCTGCGCCTGATCGAGCTCGAGAAGAGCGTCGTGGAAGGCGCGGGTGCCGCGCCGCTCGCCGCGTTCCTCGCCGGCAAGCTCGACGCGCTGCAAGGCAAGCGTGTCGTGCTGGTGCTGTGCGGCGGCAACATCGACCTCACGATCCTCGACCGCCTGATCGAGACGGGACTGGTCACCGACGGCCGGCTCGCGCGCTTCACCGTCGCGATCTCCGACCGGCCGGGCGGGCTCGCGCGGTTGACCGCCGTCATCGCGTCGACCGGTGCGTCGATCAAGGAGGTCGTGCACGACCGCGCGTTCTCGGGCCCCGACCTGTCGGCCGTGCGCGTCGTGTGCGTCGTCGAGACGACCGGTCACGAGCACGTGAAGCAGCTCCACGCCACGCTCGCGGACGCCGGCATCCGCGTCATCCCCTAGTACGGAATCCCGAAGCGCCAGTACGCGTCGGCCAGCAGCCACGCCGGTCCGACGAGCAGGAAACGCACGTCCTCGACGAACGACGGCTGCTTGCCTTCGATGCGGTGCCCGACGAACTGGCCGGCCCACGCGGCGACGAATACCGCGATGGCGACGGGAAGCATCGCGTCACCGAGTTGCATCAGCGCATAGACCATCAGCGCGGCGACCGCCAGCATCCCGATCGCGATCGTGAACGAGAGCCTGGCGTAGTACAGCATCGCGACACCGATGAGCACGTACGCGGCAGCGGGCGCGATCCACCACAGGATCGCGAGCAGGCTCCAGGTGATCAGCGGCACGCACACCCAGTGGATCGCCTTGTTGCGCGGATGGCGGTGCGACTCCGCGTAGCGCTCGAACAAGGCGTCGACGCGACGCACCGTTTCAAGCCGGCCGCGGTCGGGCGCGGAGCCAGCGGAACAAAACGACGGCGACGATGCCAACGAGCCCCGCCGCGTCGCTCCACGACGCGGGATAGACGAGCGCGAGGCCCGCGGCGATCAGCAAGGTCCGCTCGATCGCCGACAACCGTCCCATCAGCCAGCCCTGCACGCCGCACGCCAGCGCGACGATGCCGACGATCGCGGTCGCCGCGATCCACGCGACGCCGGCCCACGACCCGTCGGGCGGCGTCTTGAGCAGCAGGCCCACGCCGTCGGCCGACAGCACGAATACGAACGGCACGACGAACGCCGGCAGCGTGTACTTCCACGATTGCAGCGTCGTCTTGTACGGGTCGCCGCCGGTGATCGCGGCGGCCGCAAAGGGCGAAAGTGCCGTGGGCGGCGAGACCTCCGACAGCACGGCGTAGTAGAAGATGAACATGTGCGCGGCGAAGTCGGGCACGCCGAGCTTGGTGAGCGCGGGCGCCGCGATGACCGCGCAGATGATGTAGCTCGCCGTCACCGGGACCGCGAGCCCGATGACCCAGACGATCAGCGCCGTGTAGAACGCGGTCAGGAACAGGCTGCCGCCCGCGTAGGCGATGACGATCGCCGAGAACTTGAGGCCGAGGCCGGTCTTTGCGACGACGCCCACGATGATGCCGGCCGCCGCGCAGGTCGTCCCGACGTTGAGCATCTGTCCCGACCCGTCGCGCAATGCGGCGACCAGGCGACGCGGGAACAGCGCGTTCTGCCAGTCGAGGAAGCTCATCGCGAAGGTCACGACGGTCGCCCAGAATACGGACAGGACCGGCGAGAAGCCCAGCAGCAGGAACGCGACGATCGCGATGAGCGACACGAAGTGGTAGCCGTAGCGCTTCGTGAGCGCCCACAGCGAATGCACGCGCGTCATGGCGACCTCGGACATGCCGAACCGGCGCACGTCGAGCTCGACCATCACGAGGAGCGACAGGTAGTACAGGATGGTCGGGACGACGGCCATCATGATCACGTCGAGGTAGCTGATCTTCAGGAACTCGGCGATCAGGAACGCGGCGGCGCCGAGCACCGGCGGCGAGATGATCGCGCCGAGGCCGCCCGCGGCGAGCAACCCGCCGGCCGCCTCCTTGCTGTAGCCCGACCTCTCGAGCATCGGCCACGCGACCGAGCCGATCGTCACCGTCGTCGCCACGCCCGAGCCCGACGGCCCGCCGAGCAGGAACGAGCTCAGGACGACGGTGCGGCCTGCGCTCGTGTGCTTGCCGCCCATCGCGGCGAAGCTCCAGTCGAGGAAGAACTTCCCCGCGCCCGACTGCTGCAGGAACGCGCCGTAGATCGTGAACAGGATGATGAGCGAGCTCGACACGTCGACCGCCGTGCCGAAGAT
>DATBSV010000336.1:0-4946 GCA_036559685.1 Casimicrobiaceae bacterium | reverse complement strand
ATGCGCACGATCAAGCGCGCGCTCGATCCGCACGACATCCTCAACCCGGGCAAGACGGTCCCGCTCTGACCACAAGCCATGTACAAGCTCTACCTCGGCAACAAGAACTACAGTTCGTGGTCGCTGCGCGGCTGGTTCGCCATGAAGCTTTCCGGCGCGCCCTTCGAGGAAGTCCCGGTGCAGCTCGTCGGGCAGGGACGCAACCCGAAGAACCGGGGCTTCTCGCCGTCGGGCTACGTGCCGGTGCTGCACGACGGCGACACCGTCGTCTGGGACACGCTGGCGATTTCCGAATACCTGGCCGAGCGACACCCCGGCATGTGGCCGGCCGACCGGGCCGTGCGCGCGTGGGCGCGCTCGATCGCAGCGGAGATGCACAGCTCGTTCCAGGCGCTGCGCAACGACATGACGATGTGCATTCGCGAGCGCGTCGACGTGCGGCCGTGGTCGCCCGAGCACACGGCCGACATCGCGCGCGTCGAGGAGATCTGGAGCGAAAGCCGGCGACGCCACGCGAAGCTCGGGCCGTTCCTGTGCGGCCAGTTGTCGCTGGCCGACGCGTTCTACGCGCCGGTCGCGTTCCGGTTCCAGACCTACGGCGTGCATCCGACGGGCGCGGCCGGCGAGTATCTGAATTCGCTGCTCGCGCACCCGTTCGTGAAGGAATGGGAGCGCGACGCGCTCGCCGAGTCGACGATCATCGAGGCCGACGAGCCGCGCGTCGTCTATCGCACGAAGCTTGCCAAGCTAGCCAAGCGCGGCAAGCCGAAGCGATGACGGATCACGCCGTCGAGGCGCTACAGCAGGTTATCCGCCGTGCGGCCGCGCAGCACGCGCCGCTGCGCATCCGCGGCGGCGGGACCAAGGATTTCTACGGCGAAAGGCTGGCCGGCGACGTGCTCGACGTCGCGTCGATCGCCGGCATCGTCGACTACGCGCCGACCGAGCTCGTGATCACCGCGCGCGCGGGCACGCCGATCGCCGAGATCGAATCCGCGATGGACGCGCACGGCCAGATGCTCGCCTTCGAGCCGCCGCGCTTCGCGGCCGGCGGCACGCTCGGCGGTGCGATCGCGTCGGGCCTTTCGGGACCGCGCCGTCCCTACGCCGGCGCGGCGCGCGACCTCGTGCTCGGCGTCAAGGTCGTCGACGGCACGGGCCGCGCGCTCGCGTTCGGCGGGCGCGTCATGAAGAACGTAGCCGGCTTCGACGTGTCGCGTCTCATGACCGGCGCGATGGGAACGCTCGGCGTGATCACCGAGGTGTCGCTCAAGTGCCTGCCGCGACCGCGGATCGAAGCGACCCGCGAGTTCGAGCTCTCGGTGGACGAGTCGATCAGGCGCGTCAACGAATGGGGCGGGCAGCCGCTGCCGATGTCGGCGACGTGCTTTCACCAGGGCAAGCTCGCGGTCCGGCTGTCCGGCGCCCCGAGCGCGGTGGCGGCCGCGTGCGCGAAGCTCGGCGGCGCCGAGGTCGACGATGCCGACACCTTGTGGTCGTCGGTGCGAGACCAGCGCCACGCATTCTTCACCAGCGTCGCCGCGGCGCGCGCGCCGCTGTGGCGCCTGTCGGTCGGCTCGACCGCACCCTACACCGACTTCGGCGGCGAGCAGCTGATCGAGTGGGGCGGCGCATTGCGCTGGCTCGCCGCGACGCCGCGCACCGACCCGGCGAAGCTGCGCGCATGGGCGCAGTCGCACGGCGGCCACGCGACGCTGTTCCGTTCGGCCGACCGGGGCGCCGCCGGGCCGCCCCAAGGCGCCCGCCCCCCGGGGGGAGGTTCGCGCAGCGAGCTTCGGGGGGATGACATCCCAGGCGAGGTGTTCACGCCGCTGCCGCCGACGCTTGCGGGATTGCACAAGCGGCTCAAGGCGACGTTCGATCCGCACGGGATCCTGAACCCCGGGCGCCTGTCGAGCGTCTTCTGATGCAAACGAATCTCGCGCCCGAGTTCCGCGGCACGCCGGAAGGCGAGGAGGCCGACGCGATCCTGCGCACGTGCGTGCATTGCGGCTTCTGCAACGCGACCTGCCCGACCTACCAGTTGATCGGCGACGAGCTCGACGGGCCGCGCGGCCGCATCTACCTGATCAAGGAGGTGCTCGAGGGCGGCCCGGTGACGTCGAAGACGCAGCTGCACCTCGATCGGTGCCTGACCTGTCGCGCATGCGAGACGACGTGCCCGTCCGGCGTGCGCTACGGCCGGCTCGCCGACATCGGCCGCAAGATCGTCGAGGATCGCGTCGGGCGCGGTACCGCGGAGGCGGCCGTGCGCTGGTCGCTCAAGCGCGCGCTCGGGTCGAAGCCGCTGTTCGGAAGCGCGCTCGCGCTCGGACGCATCGCGAAGGAGCTGATGCCGCGCGGGCTCGGCCGGCGCATTCCGTCCGGACGGTCGGCCGGCGCGTGGCCGCCCGAGCGCCACGCGCGCACGATGATCGCGCTCGAAGGCTGCGTGCAGCCCGCGATCGCGCCGGCGACCGACGCGGCGCTCGCGCGCGTGCTCGACCGCGTCGGCATCTCGCTCGTGCAGGCGGGCGGCGGCGGGTGTTGCGGCGCGCTGCCGTTCCACCTCAGCGACCATGCCGCGGCGCAGGAGCTCGCGCGCCGCAACATCGACGCGTGGTGGCCGCGCATCGCGGCCGGCGCCGAGGCCATCGTCGTGACGGCGAGCGGCTGCGGCGTGATGGTGAAGGAGTACGATCACCTGCTGCAGCACGACGCGGCGTACGCCGAGAAGGCGAAGCGCGTCGCGGCGCTCGCGCGCGACACCGTCGAGGTCGTGGCGCCCGAGTGGAAGAAGATCGCGCCGCTGGTGGCGATGGACCTGGGTGCGCAGCGCGTCGCTTTCCACGCGCCGTGCACGTTGCAGCACGGCATGCAGATCCGCGGCGAAGTCGAGGAGCTGCTCCGCGCGATCGGCCACGAGCTGTTGCCGGTCGCCGACGCGCACCTGTGTTGCGGCTCGGCCGGCACGTACTCGATCCTGCAACCCGAGCTCGCGTCGCAGCTGCGGCGGAACAAGCTCGCCGCGCTCGAAGCGGACCGGCCCAACGTGATCGCGACGGCGAACGTCGGATGCCAGGCGCACCTCGCGGCCGGGACGTCGCGCCCGGTCCGCCACTGGATCGAGCTGCTCGACGAGCGCCTGGTCGGCAGCGCGATGCCCGCGCGGCGATGAGCGACGAGCGGCCGGCGCGCTCGGCCTACCGCCATTTCCTCGCGATCCCGACGCGCTGGATGGACAACGACAGCTACGGTCACGTCAACAACGTGACCTACTACTCGTACTTCGACACCGCGGTCAACGAGCACCTGATCCGCGCCGGCGGCCTCGACATCATGGCGTCGACGGCGGTCGGCGTCGTCGCGGAGACGGCATGCCGATTCCATGCGTCGCTCTCGTTCCCCGAGACGATCGACGCCGGGCTCGTCGTCACGCGTCTCGGACGCTCGAGCGTGGCCTACCGGATCGGATTGTTCCGGCAGGGCGAGGACGCGGCTGCCGCGACCGGCCGCTTCGTGCACGTGTGGGTCGACCGTGCGACGCAGCGCCCGGTGGACATCCCGCCGCGCATCCGCGCCGCGCTGGAGCCGCTGGTCGAAATCGAGCCGTGAGCGTTGCCTGCGACCTGATGTCCGCGGCGACCAAGGCCGAGGCGCTCACGCTGCTCGGCGCGTTCCTCGGCGACGACGCGCACTACCTCGCCTCCGCGGCGGTCTACGGCGACGGCGGTCCGGAGGCGCTCGACCGCGCGCTCGACCTCTTCCTCGCGCGACCTGAGCTGGGCTTCGTCTGGATCGCGTGGACACACGGCGGCGACGCGCGCATCGCGGTCGGCGCGTGCGTGGTCTGCCGCGCGATCTCGACGTCGCGCGGCGGCATCGTCGCAAAGCTGGACGACGTCACGATCAGGCCGGGCTGGCAGGGCCGCGGCGTCGGCGGAGCGATGCTCGAGGCGCTCGCGGCGCACCTGCGCGCCGAGGGCGCGTCGCGGATCGACACCGCGTGCCACCGCGACAACACCGGCGCCTGGCGTTTCTACGAGCGGCTGGGTTTCCTGCCGCTCGACGAGGAGCGCATCGCACGTCTGTTGTAGGCTTCCGCTGGTTGAAACCGGACCGGGCGGTCGGCGCATCCAACGCGCATCGCCCCCGTCCCCTCGCGAGGAATCCGTCATGCATCGTCTTACGCTCTTCTCCATCCTCCTGGCCGTCGCGCTGCCCGCCGCGGCGCAGGTGCCGCCCGAGATTCCGCTCCGCGACTTCTTCCGCAATCCCGACCGCGCCTACTTCCGCGTGGCGGGCGACGGCAAGACCATCTCGTACATGCAGCCGTGGGAGCGGCGCATGAACGTGTACGTCCAGCCGGCGGGGTCGACCGCCGCGCCGGTGCGCATCACATCCGAGAAGGACCGCGACATCCCCGACTACTTCTGGAAGGGCGCCGACCGCGTCGTCTACCTGAAGGACATCGGCGGCGACGAGAACGACCACGTCGTCGTCTCCGACCGCCGCGGCGGCGAGCCTCGCGACCTGACGCCGTTCCCCGGCGTGAAGGCGCAGGTCGTCGATCCGCTCGTCGACAGTCCCAACCGGATGCTCGTCGGCCTCAACCGCCGCAGCAAGGAAGTGTTCGACGTCTACGACCTCGACCTCGCGTCGGGCGAGTTGAAGCTGGTCGCCGAGAACCCGGGCAACGTCATCGACTGGGGCACCGACCACGACGGCAACGTCCGATACGCGATCGCGACCGACGGCGTCAATCGGACCTACCTCTACCGCGACGGCGCGTCGGGGCCGTTCAAGGCGGTGCTGACGACCAACTTCCGCGACCAGTTCGTGCCGCAGGGATTCACGCCCGACAACCGGAAGCTCTACGCGGTGTCGAACATCGGCCGCGACAAGGCGGCCGTCGTGCTTGCCGACCCCGCCACCGCGAAGGAGGA
>DATBSV010000335.1:0-6771 GCA_036559685.1 Casimicrobiaceae bacterium | reverse complement strand
TCGCTGTATCCCGACGTGCGCCAGACGATCGCCGCGGCGCAGTCGCTCGTTCGCGACGGCTTCGACGTGATGGTCTACACGTCCGACGATCCGATCGTCGCGCGCGAGCTCGAGGCGATCGGCTGCGTCGCGATCATGCCGCTCGCGTCGCTGATCGGCTCGGGCATGGGGATCCTCAATCCCTGGAACCTGCGGCTGATCATCGAGCAGGCGAAGGTGCCGGTCCTCGTCGACGCGGGCGTCGGCACGGCGTCCGACGCCGCCGTCGCGATGGAGCTGGGCTGCGCCGGCGTGCTGATGAACACCGCGATCGCGCAGGCGCGCGAGCCGGTGCGCATGGCGCGCGCGATGAAGCTCGCGGTCGAGGCGGGCCGCGAAGCGTTCCTCGCCGGGCGCATGCCGCGCAAGCTCTACGCGGCCGCGCCGAGCTCGCCGACGACAGGCCTCATCGGATGATCGTGCGGCGCGTCGCGACCGACGGGCCGTCCCGAGGTCGCGCTGCCCCCCGGGGGGAGGCGGCCAACGGCCGCTGCGGGGGGGTCCCCTTGGCCGCGATCGTGCTCGCGGCGCTGACCTCCGTCGCCATGGCCGCGCCGCCGACGCGCGAGGAGCTCGCGCAGTGGTGCGGCGAGGCCGAGGACATGGCGCACTGCGGGCGGCTGATCGAGCAGCAGCAGATGAAGCGGCTGCCCGGCCTCGCGCGGCGCGAGGGCGTCAACCTGCGCATCGCGCTGTTCCCGTCGGGCTCGACGACGTTCACCGACGTCGAGAACCCGCTGCAGCCATTGAGCTACTCGCTGTTCGACTCGATCGACGCGATCAACGCGGTGCTGCTGTTCAAGACGGACGGCGAGAAGACGACGTTCGTGCTGCTGCAGCGCGCCGGCAACCGATTCGTCGAGCTGCCCTCCGAGCCCGCGCTGTCGCCGGATCGCCAGCGCCTCGCCACCGCGGACTACTGCGCGTCGCGCTGCGTCAACGAGCTCGCCATCTGGCGCGTGACGCGCGAGGGCATCGTCAAGGAGCTCACTTGGCGCTCGAGCGAGGACTGGAGCGACGCGACGCCGCGCTGGAAGGACGCCGAGACCGTCGTCGTCGACTACGTCACGGCCGCCGACGGCACGCCCCGCACGCTCGAGCGCAAGCTCTCGCAAGGCGGCTGGCTCACGCCGCGCTAGCGCGCCGTGGCCGACGCGCCGAACGACGTCGTCCGCCGCCCGGTGCGCAGCTACGTGCTGCGGCAGGGACGCCTCTCGCCCGCCCAGGCGCGCGGTCTTGCCGAGCTCGCCCCGCGCTACGCGATCCCGTTCGCGCATGCGCCGCTCGATTTCACGAAAGCCTTCGGCCGGCGAGCGGACGTCGTGCTCGAGATCGGCTGCGGCATGGGCGAGACGACCGCCGCGATCGCGGCGGCGCATCCCGGCATCGATTTCGTCGGCATCGAGGTGCACGCGCCCGGCGTGGGCGCGATCCTCAACCGCATCGTTCAGTCAGGCCTCGCCAACCTGCGCGTGATCCAGCACGACGCCGTCGAGGTCGTCGACGCGATGATCCCGGAAGGCTCGCTCGGCGGCATTCACGTCTACTTTCCCGACCCGTGGCCGAAAAAGCGCCACCACAAGCGGCGCCTGCTCAAGGCGACGTTCGTGCACGCGCTCGCGCGCCGGCTGCGAAAGGGCGGTTACCTGCACGTCGCGACCGACTGGGCGCCCTATGCCGAGGAGATCCTCGCGACGCTGTCGAACGAGCCGCTGCTCGCGAACACGGTCGCGGGATACGCGTTGCGTCCCGCATGGCGCCCGCAGACCAAGTTCGAGACGCGCGGGCTGAAGCTCGGCCATGAGGCGGCGGACATCGTGTTTCGAAGAACGTCCGGCTGAAGCCGGACCCACAAGCCGCTACAGGCCGAGCACGCCCGCGAGCGCGCGCTTGGCCGCGTCTCGCGAGAAATGCCGGCGGACGTTGTCCACGCCCGCGCGGCTGAGCCGGCTCCACAGCTTCTCGTCGCGGTACGCGGCGACGATCGCGTCGGCGAACGTGTTCGGGTGGTCGCCGACCAGCACGTCGAGCCCGTTCGCGAGGTGCATGCCCTCGACCGCGGCGGACGTCGCGACGACCGGCACGCCGTAGCTCATCGCGAGATTGACCTTGCCCTTGACGCCGGCGCCGTAGCGCAGCGGCGCGATCGACAACCGCGTCGACGTGAACAGCGGGTCGACGTCGTCGACGTGCCCGGCGACGACGAATTCCGGGGTTGCGAGCGCGCGGATGGCCGCGGGCGGCTCGGCGCCGACGATCGTCGTGACGACGCCGGGCAGTCGCCCGCGCACGAGCGGCAGCACCTCGCGCGCATACCAGAGCACCGCGTCGGCATTGGGCGGGTGCCGGAAGCCCCCGATGAACACGATGCCCGCGCGCTCGGCGAACGGTCGCCCGCTCGGCATCGGCTCGTGCACGTTCGTCAGCACGTCGACGCGCGCACCGGGCTCGAGCTCGGAGAGGAGGTCGCGCTCGAACGGCGACACGACCAGCGTGAGGTCCGCGCGGCGCACGAGGTCGAGCTCCTGCTGACGCTCCTGGTCGGCCTGCGCCGGCGCGCGGTCGCCGCCGATCAGCGCCTGGCGCTCCGCGCGCAGGAAATGCAGGTCGACGGTGTCGAACACGACGCGCGCCTGCGGCGCGAACCGGCGCACCGCGTCGAGGTGCTTCGCCGCGACGTAATGGCGCGACAGCACGACGACGTCGAACTCGCGGCCGCGCCGCGCGAACAGGTCGGCGACCGAGCCGATCCACGGCCGGTAGAGCACCTCGACGCCCCGCTCCTGCAGCGCCCGCACGTACGGCTCGGCGTACTCGAGGTTGTCGGCGACGAACGTCGCCTTGGCGCCGAGCTCGCCGGCGAGCTCGAGGAGCGCCTGCATGCGCATCGAGCCCGAGTCGCGGTCGGGCGTGAGCATGTTAGCGTCGACGACGAGCACGCGCTTCCTGGCGTAGCGGTCGGCTTCGAGCGACGGCGCGTCGCCGTTGCTGCGGTGCGTGGCGAGCTCGACCGCCCAGCGCTGCGCGAACGTCGCGCGGTTGAGCGCCTGGTGCTTCTTGACGCCGCTCGTCTCGTCCCGGCCGGCCGTCATGCCCTCGAAATGCACGACCATCGCCGCCGGCTGGTAGCGCACGCCGCGCCCGGCCGCGCGCACGGCGAATGCGAGGTCGGTGTCCTCGTAGTACGCGGGCGCGTAGCGCGGGTCGAATCCGCCGAGCGACGCGAAGAGCGCCTTGTCGATCGCGAGGCAGGCGCCCGAGCAGTAATCGACGCGGCGCACGTAGTTGTACTCGGGCCGGTCGGGATCGTCGCCGCGGCCGACGTTCCACGCCGAGCCGTCGCGCCACACGATGCCGCCGGCTTCCTGCAGCGTGCCGTCGGGGTAGACGAGCTTGGCGCCGGCGAGACCGGTGTCGGGATAGCGCGTGAAAGTGCGGGCTAGCGCGTCGAGCCAGCCCTGGGTGACGATCGTGTCGTTGTTGAGGAACACGAGGCGCTCGCCGCGCGCGCGTGACCCGCCGAGGTTGCACGCCGCGATGAAGCCGCCGTTGCGCTCGGCGCGGACGATCGCGATGCCGGTCACCGCGGAAAGCGCCTCGGCGAGCGACTCGGGGGACGCGTCGTCGACGACGATCACCTCGACCGCATCGTGCGGCACCGTCGCGTGCACGCTCTTGAGGCACGTGTAGGTCGCGAGAGGCTGGCCGTACGCGGGGATCACGATCGTGACGCGCGGGCGCTCGGCCGCGCCGAACGCGAGCGGCGCGATCACGGTCTCGGCCGTCCACGTGCGGCGCACGCGCGGCGCCACGTAGCCGCGGCCGCCGAGCTTCTCGCGCACGCGGCGCGCGAGCGCGGCAGGTCCCTGGTCCTTGAGGATCGTCATCGCCGTGCGCGACTGGCGCGGCAGCTGCCGCATCGCCGCGGGCAGCGCCGCCGCGCGGGTCCGCGCGACGCGCAGGCGCACCATCGCGTCGCGCAGCGGCGCGGTGAGCTTCCAGCTTCTCGACGACTCGAGCGCGGCGATGCGCTTGCGCGTCTCGTCGAGCTCGCGGTCGCGCGTCGCGCGCTCGCGGGCGAGGTCCTCGAGCACCGCGTCGGCCTGGGCGGCGCGGCTCACCAACTCGGCCTTCGCCTGCGCCTCGCCGCGCAACGCACCGGCGCGCACGAGCTCCTCGAGCGAGAGCGGGCGGCGGGCATCGCGAGGGGGCTCCACGTGGCGCGCTTCGAGCGGCGGCATCGCCGCCGCCGCATGCGGCGCGGGCGTCCACGCGGCCGCGAGACGCTCGACATACGTCGGCCAGTCGATGCCGCCCGTCCCCGAGGCAGGCGCCTCGGCGCGATGCGGCAACGCGGCCAGCAACGCGTCGTTCCACGTCTCCGCCGGCGCGTCCCACGCGACGATCGTCGCGTTGCGCGCGCCCGCGAGGCGCTCCCCAAGCGCGCCGAGCGACGACGCGACGATCGGCCGGCCGGTCGCGAGCGCCGCGGTCAGCGTGTACGACCACGCCTCGGGAACCTGCGCCGCGAACAGCATCACGTCGGGCGACTCGGCCGCGAGCAACTTCGACAGCTCGCCTTCCGGATACTCGCCGGTCATCGAGATCCGGCCGGCCGTCAGCGGAGGCAGGGGCGCTTCGGTCGAGCCCAGCACGCGGAACGCGAGCGGAAGTCCGCGTCGCTCGGCGTCGCGCGCGCACGCGACGACCACGTCGAAGCCCTTGGCGCGCGTCAGGCGTCCGAGGATCGCGACGCGATGCGCCATCGGCGCGACCGCGTGCGCGTCGTCCGGATGCGGCCACACCTCGACCGGCACGTCGGGAAAGTGGCGCGCGAAGCGCGTGGCGCCGTCGCGCGTCGGCGCGATCGCGCGCGTGCGGTGCGCGAACGCCGCGCGGAACGCCTCGCGCCAGCCGGCGACGTCGAGCGGCCATTGCGCGGGCCCGCGCGCGAGGCAATCGCCGCAGTCGACGTTGCCGGGCAGGGCGCAATAACGGCCGTCGCCGCGCTCCAGGTGATAACGCGGGCAGTACGCATAGGCGTCGTGCAGCGTGACGTCGAGCGGCACGCTCAGGGCGCTCGCCAGGCCCAGCACCTCCTGCGGCAGGCCGTCGACGTGGTGCAGGTGCACGCGCGCGACGCCAAGCGCGCGCAGCACGCCGAGCATCGTCGTGAGGTCGCCGGGCAGCGCGAACCACAGGTCGACCCGCTCGCCGTCGCGCGTCCACGAGAGGTGCACGCGGCCGGACGCGGCGGGCGAGAGCACGAGCGGCTCGGCACGCGTGCCTAGCGCGCGCACGAGCTCGTCGACGTGGCGGCGCACGCCGCCGCCCCAGCCATGCGTGACGACGAGCACGCGCGGGCGCGGCGAGGTCGCGAGCGCGCGCAAGCGGGGAGCGACGTCGATGGCCATCGTCGCGGGCGGCGCTAGCCGAGCGTCACGACGACCGGCTGGTGGTCGGAGAGCCGCGTGTCGCCGTCGACACGGACATCGCGCACGCGCGCGGCGACCTCGTCGCTGACGAACACGAAGTCGCACGCGACCGGCACCGAATCGGCCGCGTACTTCTCGTGCACGTTGAACGTCGGCGGCTGCGGCAACGCCCCGTGCACGAGCGCCCACGCGTCGTGAAAGCTCGACGTGCCGTCGTCGAATGCGTCGATCATCCGCGCGTACCCGGGATCGTCCCGGCCCATATTGAAGTCGCCGGTGACGATGGCCGCGCGCGGCGTCGGGTGCACGTGGAACGGCCCGCCGTCGTCGCGCGGCGGGCGGCCGGCGAGCGCGCGACCGTGGGCCTCGCGGTGGAGGTCGCGCAACGCGACGACCTGCGCGTCGCGCTGATGGCGCGACCAGTACTCGAGGTGCGTGGTCACGATGCGTACCGCGCCGAACGGCGCCTCGACGATCGCCTCGACCGCGACGCGCGGCATCGACGGCACCGCCGGATCGGCCGGCCACGGCAGCGCGTGGCGCCGCACCTGCCCGACCGGCCAGCGCGTCGCGATCGCGTTGCCGAAGCCGCGTCGCCGGCCGCCCGCGCCCGGATGGTCGGCGCCGATGCCGTGGACGACCGCGTAGCCCGGCAGCAGGCGCGCGAGCGTCGCGAACTGGTCGTCGTCGTCGTTGCCCTCGAGCAGCGGCGCGGGAAAGTTGTCCGCCAGCTCCTGGAGGCACAGGACGTCGAAGTCCGCGAGCGCGCGGGCATGCGCGATCACGCGCGTGGGATCGACGCGGCCGTCGAGGCCGCGGAACCACTGCACATTCCAAGTGATCAGGTTCATGCGCCCGCCGGGCCGCCCCAAGGGCGCGCCCCCTCGGGGGGAGGCGCGCATCGCGCGCTTCGGGGGGATGTCATCTAATTCCAGCCCGCATGAACGACGCGACGAACTGGCGCTGGAACAGCAGGAACCCGATCAGCAGCGGCGCAGTGGTGAGCAGCGTCGCCGCCGTGATGATCGACCAGTCGATTCCCTGGTCGCCCGACGAGAACACCTGCAGCCCGACGGTGAGGGGCCGCGATTCGACGGAATTGGTAATGATGAGCGGCCAGAGGAAATTGTTCCAGTGGTAGCTGACGCTCACCAGCGCGTAGGCGAGGTAGACGGGCCGCGCAAGCGGGACGTAAACCTTCCACAGGAGCGCGATCGGGCCGCAGCCCTCGACCCGCGCTGCCTCGTCGAGCTCGCGCGGAACGGTCTTGAATGTCTGCCGCAACAGGAAGATGCCG
>DATBSV010000334.1:0-7369 GCA_036559685.1 Casimicrobiaceae bacterium | reverse complement strand
CCGAGGTAGACGAACTGCGCGAGCTGGCTCTCGCGCACGATCAGCTGCGCGCCGTTCTTGATCTCCTTGTCCTCGTCGGGGAACCGCCAGCTCAGCGTGTCGCGCGAGTCGTCGGTCCACTCGATGATGTCGATGAACTGCTTCTTCAGGAAATCGATGATCGCCATCTATCGTTCTCTCCCCGGGTGGGCGGCGCTAAAGCCTGGTCTATTTCTTCGCCGGCGCGGCCGGCTTCTTCGCTTCCGCCTCGGCGTCCTTCATCTCGGCCTCGAGGCGCGCGAGCGGCACCGCGCCGGGCACGACCGTGCCGTCGGCGAGGATCATCGTCGGCGTCGCCGAGATCTTGAGCTTCGCGCCGAGCGCCTGCGTCACGGCGACCGGATTCTGGCACTCACCCTTGTTGTCGGGGACCTTGCCCGACGCGAAGAAGTCGTCCCACGCCTTCGTGCGGTCGGGCGCGCACCAGATCTGCCGCGACTTCAGCGCGGCCTGCGGATGGAGCTGGTCGATCGGGAACAGGAACGTGTAGGTCGTCACGTTGTCGAGGCCCTTCATCTCCTCCTCGAGCTTGTGGCAGAACGGGCAGTCGGCGTCGCTGAAGATGACCAGCCTGCGCTCGCCATTGCCCTTGACCTTCTTGATCGCGAGCTCGAGCGGCAGGCTCTCCCACGCGATGCGGTTGAGCTTTTTCAGGCGCTGCTCGGTCAGGTTGGTCTTCGCGTTCACGTCGTAGACCGACCCGACCAGCACGTGCGAGACCTTCGCGTCGGTGTAGACGATGCGGTCGTCGAACTGCACCTCGTACAGGCCGCCGAGGTAGTTCGTCTTGGTGATGCCCTTGATCTCGGCGCCGGGGAACTTCTCCGTGAGCGTCTTCTTGATCGCTGCCGCGTCGGGCGTCGTGATCACGGCCGACGCGGCGGGCGCGGTCGACTGCGCGTGGGCGCCCGCGGCGAGCGCGGCCACCAGGAGCGGCAACGCCGGGCGGAGCAACCGGTGGAGGGGAAGGAGGGTCATCGGGGACTCCGGGGTCGGATCGGAAGGGTCAACGCAAGGCGGGCTGGGCCAGCACGGCGCGGAGGGGCGGGAGCTTCGACACGGCCGCGAGGCCGAGGTTTCGCAGGGTGGCGACGGACGGCAGACGGGAGCCGAACAGGCGGGCGAGCCCGTCCGTCACCGCCTGCATTGCGGCCACCGGCGCCGCGCGGCGCCGGGCGTAGCGTTCGAGCAGGACCGGCGCGCCGGCATCGTGGACCGGCCCGCGGTCGGCAAGCACGGTCGAGAGGACCTCGGCATCGCCGAAACCCAGGTTGACGCCCTGGCCGGCGAGCGGATGGATGCCGTGGGCGGCGTCGCCGACGAGCGCGAGCCGGTGGGCGACCACGGCCGGGAGCTTCAGGAACGACAGCGGGAACGTCGCCGCCGGCGTGACGCAATCGAGCCGGCCGAGCGCGTGAGCGCCCGCCTGGGCGACCCGCGTCGCCAGTGCGCCGTCGTCGAGCGCGGCGAGCTCGGCCGCGAGCGCGGTCGGCGCCGACCACACGATCGAGATGCGCTCGCCGGGCAGCGGCAGCCACGCGAGCACGCCGCCGTCGGGCAGGAACCACTGGCGCGCGATGCCGCCGTGGCGTCGCTCGCACGCGTAGTTCGCGATGACGGCCGTCTGGGCGTAGGGACGCGGCTCCGCGACGATTCCCGCGGCCGAGCGCACCCACGAGCGCGCGCCGTCGGCGCCGACGACGAGCGCGGCGTCGACTTCGCGACCGTCGTCGAACCTGATCGTGCCGTGCGCCGGCGTCCACGCGAGCGACGCGAACGACACGGGCGCGACGATCGCGACGCCGGCATCGCGCACGCGCTCGACCAGCGCGGCACGCAGCACGCGCTCCTCGACGATCCACGCGAGCGCGCGCTCGTTCAGGTCGTAGGCATCGAAGTCGAGGCGTGCGCCGCGATCGCCTTCGATGCGCATGCCCTCGACCGGCGCGAGGCGCTCCTCGGGAATCGCGTCCCACGCGCCGAGCGCGCGCAGGAATGACGCACTCCCGGGGCTGATGGCGTAGACGCGGCTGTCGAGGCTTCCGGGCGTCGCCGCGGGCGTCTCGATGGCCGCGCGGTCCGCGAGGGCGACGTCGAGCCCCTGGCGCGCAAGGGCGGCCGCGAGCGCGAGGCCCGGCAGCCCTGCCCCGGCGATCAAAACATCCCGCCGCTCCTTCATCCCAAGGTCTCGATCACGAGGTTCTGGTTGGTGTAGATGCAAAGCTCGCCGGCGATCGACAGCGCCTGCCTGACGATATCCGCGGCAGGCAAGGTGCTGTGCAGCAGCAAGGCTCGTGCCGCGGCCTGCGCGTAGGCGCCGCCCGAGCCGATCGCGACGATCCCGTGCTCGGGCTCCAGCACGTCGCCGGTGCCGGTGATGACCAGCGACGCCTGGGCGTCGGCGATCACGAGCATCGCCTCGAGCCGTCGCAGCACGCGGTCGCTGCGCCAGTCCTTGGCGAGCTCGACCGCGGCGCGCGTCAGTTGTCCCTGGTGCTTCTCGAGCTTCGCCTCGAAGCGCTCGAACAGCGTGAACGCGTCGGCAGTCGCGCCCGCGAAGCCGGCGAGCACCTTGTCGTGGTAGAGGCGACGGACCTTGCGCGCGGTCGCCTTCACGATCACCGCGCCGAGCGTGACCTGGCCGTCGCCGCCGAGCGCGACGGCGCCGTCGCGACGGACCGACAGGATCGTGGTGCCGTGAAAGGGTTCCATGGGCGAGTCGTTTCCGGACCGCGCTTCGACTGCGGCCGACCGCGGCGCTTCGGGGGGCGCTACTGTGCCTTCTTCAGGAAGTGGCGCGGCGAGATTCCGATGAGCAGCAGCAGCGCCCGGACGATCGGCGACACGCCGAGGAACTGGACCGCCTTGCGCTGCGCCTCGACGCGGTTGATCGCGTTGAGCAGCGCGCCCGCGCACACGAAGTCGACGCGCTCGACGCCGGACATGTCGATCTGCACGATCGCGCGGCGCTGCGCGCGCTCCATCAGCTGCGCGAGCTGCGGCAACGCGGCGCCGGACATGACGCCGGTCCACGCGAGCATCTCGCCTTCCTGCGGCGCCGCGGCGTCCGCGGCGACCGCGGGATCCGCGGCCTGCGGCGGCTCGGGCGGCGGCTCCCACGACGGCGGCGACAGCTCGAACGCCACCGCGAAGTCGACGGCCAGGTTCTCGAACGTGTCGCGATCCTGCGTCCACTGCATGAGCTCGAGCGCGAGGAGCCACGCGCCCTCGCCCGCCTCGACGCCCTGCTTGATCGCCGTTCCGAGCGCGATGCGCAGCTTTTCCGAGCGCTGCACCGTGAACGGCAGCATGCGCTTGCGCGCCGCCGCGAGCGCCTGCGCGAGCAGCTTCGCGCCGTCGTCGTCGAAGCCGGTCACCTGCGCGAGGTCGATGCGCGCATTCGACGCGCCCTTGTCGATCGCGCGTTTCAACCCTTCGATCTGCGATGCCGACGCGCCGGTGAGCTTGCCGGTGACGGGGACGTAGCCCCCGGGCACCTTGGACGATTGCGGCTTGCCGCTGTCCTCCCACGCGGGCGCCGAGCGCTCGAACTGCACGACGTACTGGAGCGAGAGCTGGTCGAACGCGTTGCGGTCGTTCGCGCGCTGCATCAGGTCGAACAGCGACAGCCACGCGAGCGGCGAGAGCTTCGCGTCGTGGTCGGACGCGACGCCCTGCTCGAGCAGCTGGCGCGCCGGCGCGATCTGGCCGCTGGCGTAGAGCAGCGCCGCGTTCTCGAGCACGGCGCAGAGGCCGGGGTTCGTCTGCTGGACCTCGAAACCGACGGGTTGCGCCGGCGACAGCTCGATCAGGCTCGCGCCGGTCACCGTGATGTCGCTGCCGGCGGGCTCGGGCATCGGCCGCTCGAGCTTCGCGGAGCGCTCGGCCTCGCGCTTGCGCGTCTGCGCCTGCGCGAGCTCGCGTGCCGACGGCCGCGCGGGCGCAGGCGGCACGGGCCGCGACTCCGGGGCGGGCGGCAGGGGTTTCTTGGCCGGCGGTTTGGAGAACAGCGCCATGGATTCCGGGGGTTAGCGCGGCCCTTGAGGGCCACCACCTGCGATTATCGTCCCGCGACTGGGCACGGGACAACCATGGGCGGCGCCCCCCGGCCGCCGCCCCATGGCTAGCCCTTGGCGAGGTTCGCCGCGGCGAAGTCCCAGTTGAGGAGCTTGTCGATCACGGCGTCGACGTAGGCGGCGCGCTTGTTCTGGTGATCGAGGTAGTACGCATGCTCCCACACGTCGATCGTCAACAGCGGCTTCTGGCCTTTCGTGAACGGCGTCTCGGCGTTGGGCGTCTTGACGATCTTGAGCGCGCCGCCTTCGGCCACGAGCCAGCCCCACCCCGAGCCGAACTGCGACACGCTCGTCGCGGACAGTTGCTTCTTGAACTCGTCGTAGCTGCCGAAGGCCTGGTCGATCTTCTGCGCGAGCGCGCCGGTCGGCTTGCCGCCGCCGTTGTGCTTCATGCTGTGCCAGTAGAACGTGTGGTTCCACACCTGCGCCGCGTTGTTGAAGATCGGCGCCTTGTCGGCCTTGCCCGCGGTCGCCGTCACGATCTGCTCGAGCGACTGGCCCTCGAACTCCGTGCCCTTGACGAGGTTGTTCAGGTTGTCGACGTAGGTCTTGTGATGCTTGCCGTGGTGGAACGACAGCGTGTTCGCCGAGATGACCGGCTCGAGCGCGTTGTCGGCATAGGGAAGCGGCGGAAGCGTGAACATGGCGAAAGGCTCCGGCGTTATTGGTGAGTGCGTGGTGACAACGGCGTGGGACGCCCGCGGGCGCGCGCGAGCGCGCCTCGCCGAATCGTCATGATACTCGCCGCGACTACGGCGACGCCTGGATCACCGCGCACGCGACGCGCGCGCCGGCGTTGCCCGTGGGCTGCGTCTTGAAGTCGTCCGGGTCCTTGTGGACGATCAGGCCGCGGCCCACGACGCTCTTCGCGCCCGGGGCGACGGTGACGCCCTCGAGCGAGAACGTCGCCTTCGCGTTGCCGTTCGCGTCCGCGACCAGGCTCGGCATGTCGCCCGCGTGGTGCGGCGCGCCCTGCGGGCCGTGCGGCGTGCTGTCCGGATTCCAGTGGCCGCCCGTGCTCATGCCATCGCCCGAGCTGCAGTCGCCCTTTTCGTGCATATGGAAGCCGTGCTCGCCCGGCGTGAGGCCGCGCACCTCGGCGGTCACGTAGACCCGGTCCATCCGCTGCGCGAACGTGACCGTGCCGGTCGTCGTGTTGCCCTTGGTCGGCTCGAGCTTCGCGGTCGCGACCGCGCGGTCGAACGGCGTGGTCGCGCACGCGGCGACGACGAGCGCCGCCGCGGCGGCCGACGCGGCCAGGATGTTCTTGTTCATGGGTGCCTCCGGGGGGAGGCCGGGCGGGGGCGCGCCCGGCGGGTGGGGGACGCGCTAGCGCTTGGAATCGACGCTTTCGCGCTAGTCGTCGCCGTACATCTTCTGGACGCGCTCGCGGCGCTCCTGCGCCTCGAGCGAGAGCGTCGCGGTGGGACGCGCAATGAGTCGCGCGACACCGATCGGCTCGCCGGTTTCCTCGCAGTAGCCGTAGTTGCCGCTGCCGTCGTCGATCATGCGGATCGACTTCTCGACCTTCTTCAGGAGCTTGCGCTCGCGGTCGCGCGTGCGAAGCTCGAGCGTGTACTCCTCCTCGAGCGTCGCGCGGTCGGACGGGTCGGTCGTGATCTCGTTCTCGCGCAGGTGCTCGCCGGTGTCGTCGGCGTTCTGCAGGATCTGGTCGCGCAGCTCGACGAGCTTGCGCCGGAAGAAGGCGAGCTGCGCGTCGTTCATGTAATCCTTGTCCGGCGCCTTGAGCACGTCCTCCTCGGAGAGCTCGCGGACTTTCTTGACGGCGGTTGCGCTCTTGCCTGCCATGCTGGTTTCGTCCTTCCTGCTTGGTTCGGCGCGACCCGGGCAACGCTTGCGACCCGGACGCGATAAACGGGCGATTATAACTGTGCGGGAGGACGGGGAGCCAGCGCCTTCGCCGCCGCGACCCGCGGTCGGCGACCCGCTGACGTCTCCGTCGTATAATCGTTCAAATTCAAGGATTTCCCGTTGGCTTCCGCCGCATCCCGCCTCACGCTGCGCCGTCCCGACGACTGGCACCTGCATTTGCGCGACGGAGCGTCGCTCGCCTCGGTCGTCGGCGCGACCGCGCGCGTCTTCGGGCGAGCAATCGTCATGCCGAACCTCAAGCCGCCGGTCACGACGGTCGACGCGGCACTCGCCTACCGCGATCGGATCCTGGCCGCCGCAGGTCCGTCGTCGCGGTTCGTCCCGCTGATGACGCTGTACCTGACCGACGACACGAGCGCGGACGAGATCGCGAAGGCGAAGGCGTCGGGCGCGATCGTCGCGGTCAAGGTCTATCCGGCCGGCGCGACCACCAACTCGGACGCGGGCGTGACCTCGCTCGATCGCGCGCGCCACGCGATCGCCGCGATCGAGAAGCACGGGCTCGTGCTCTCGCTGCACGGCGAGGTGACCGACGCGGACGTCGACGTGTACGACCGCGAGCGCGCCTACATCGAGCGCACGCTTCGCAAGCTCGTGCGCGACTTTCCGGGCCTGCGCATCGTGCTCGAGCACGTGACGACGCGCGAGGCGGCCGAGTTCGTGGCCTCCGCCGGCGCGAACGTCGCCGCGACGATCACCCCGCAGCACCTCATGTGGTCGCGCAACGCGATGCTGGTCGGCGGCGTGCGGCCGCATCTCTATTGCCTGCCGATCCTCAAGCGCGAAACCCACCGGAGCGCGCTCGTCGCCGCGGCGACGTCGGGAAGTCGCAAGTTCTTCCTCGGCACCGACAGCGCGCCGCACGCGCGCGACCAGAAGGAGCACGCATGCGGATGCGCGGGTTGCTACTCCGCGCCGCTCGCGCTCGAGCTCTACGCCGAAGCGTTCGAGGACGCCGGCGCCCTCGACCGGCTCGAGGGCTTCGCGAGCCTGCATGGCGCCGCGTTCTACGGACTGCCGCCGCACGTCGACACGGTGACGCTGGTGCGCGAGTCGTGGACCGTCCCCGCGCAGTATCCGTTCGGCGACGGCACCGTCGTCCCGCTGCGCGCGGGCGAGCGCATGCGCTGGCGCGTCGCGTAGGGAACGATCGCGCGCCGCCGGGCCGCCCCAAGGCGCGCGTGCCCCCTCGGGGGGAAGCGCGCTTGCGCGCTTCGGGGGGATCACTTCCACTTGATGCTGCACCCGATCGCCGCGTACTGCTGGGCGGGCGCCGCCTCGCCGCTCGCGACCGCGCGCATCGCATCGACCAGGTCGCGCTTGTTGCCGTCGCGCGGCGTACGTCCGGCGTCGTCGAGCCG